>JBBRHH010000010.1:0-25238 GCA_038222915.1 Tepidisphaerales bacterium | reverse complement strand
GGCTTGAGGGTGCTGGTGAGGATTTTGAGCCGAAGGTACTCCTCATCGCGCAGGCCGTAGGCCCGTCGTTGGTAGACGCGGATTTTGTTGTTCAAGCCCTCGACGAAGCCGAGCGGCACGCCCTTGTTTTCGGACCGGCAGAAAGAGGCGATGCCATCCCAATGGTTGTCGATCATCTCCGCGAACTTCTCGAACGGCCCCAGCCGCTGCCACTTGAGGGCGTCGCGCCAGTTGGCGAAGAACCGCCTGGCCCACCCTTCGGAGCGGTAGTCCCACAACTGCGAGAAAGACTCCTTCAAGAGGTATGCGGTGTTCAACCGCTTGTTGGCCGACAGCAGCCGCTTGAGCGACTCGCGGCCCTTGCTGTTGAGATTCTCCCGATGGCTCAGCAGCGTGTACTTCTGTCCCTTGATGAACCGGCGATCTTCGCCGCTGACCCGTTTGTATTCGCTTTTGCGGACCGCGTCGATCGCCTCGCCAAGATGCCGCAGGATGTGGAACTTGTCGTAAAGAATGGACGCCTGCGGCGCATTGCCGGCCTTGAGAGTCGAGACGCGGAAGGGCTTCCACATGTCCATCACCACGACGCGAATCCCCTTGGATTTGCGGGGTCCCAGCCATTGAAAGAACAGATCCAGGTCCGCTTCGGTCCGGCCCGTTCCCCCGAACCAGATCGCTCTTCGCCGCAGCAGATCGCTGACCACGATCCGGTACTGATGCCCTTTGCCGACCGACACCTCGTCGATCCCGACCGCTCGCGGCCCGGGCGTCCCCGCTCGCCGCAATTGCTCCTGCATGTACTGCTTGTCCAGCGCCTTGACCGTGTCCCAATGCAACGCCAGTTCGTCGGCCACGGCTTTGATGCTCGACTCGCGACATCGGCGTCCAACGAAGAAGGCGAAGCGTTTGGTGTAGAGCGGATGGTCCGCCAGCCAGTCGAGTTTCTCCCGCTTCACTTTGCCGCACTTCCGGCAATTGATCCGCCGAACCTCCACGTCCAGATAGACGCGAGTGTCGCCGCTGGACAGATCGCGGACCCTTTGCGTCTTGCGATCGTACCATCCGCTCTGCGTCCGGCCGCACTCGCCGCAACGCGTTTTTTTGAGCGCCGGACGAGCGTGAGCACGCGAGCTTTGGGATCGCCGAAGACGCCAATGATCGTCGACAGAGGGCGGAAACCGGGAAACCGGTATGTGTCCCACAGACGCCGAAACCGACGGAAAATCGACATTGCCTTTTCATGCCAGTTTCCGAGGATTGTGGATAGAGCAAAAACATCGAAAAAAGCAGCGTCAAACAGACTTTTGGCTAGATTTTCACCCACACACTTACGGGAAGAGCCTTATTTGTTTTGGAAGATTTCGCTTTGAATTAGTGCGTGGATCAGGGAGCGGAGGCCGTAGTCTTCGGGGGTGGTGGATTTTATTATTTTTTCTATTGCCGGCTGATCGAGGACTGTGGGTGGGGTTCCTGTGGCGTAGGTGATGAGGTGGCGGGTTACGCCTCTGGCCAGTTGGTCGGGCTTTTTGGCCAGGGATTGGCGAAGCTCGACTATTCCGGAGAAGGGTTGGCCGTCGGGGGTTTTTCCGCTGCAGTCTACTGGGAGGCCTTCGCGCCAGGTCGTCTTGCCCGGCTGTAGCTGGCGGAAGTTTTTTCGGTAGCCGCCGGTGACGTCGAAGCTTTCGAGGGCGAAGCCGTAGGGGTCGAACTTGGCGTGGCAGGCGGCGCAGCTGGCGTCGGAACTGTGGAGGGCGAGTTGTTCGCGCAGGGTCTTTGCGCCGCGCGTGTCGGGGTCTACAGGTTTGATGTTGGGGGGCGGCGGCGGGATGGGGATTCCGAGCAGGCGCTCGGCGACCCAGCGGCCGCGCTTTACGGGGGAGGTGTTGGTGCCGTTGGCGGTGACTTTGAGGACGGCCGACTGGGTCCAGAGGCCGCCGTAGGGGGAGCCGTCGGGGAGGGGGACTTCGCGGAGTTGGGGGCCAGCTACGTTTTCGAGGCCGTAGAGTTTGGCGAGGCGATCGTTGGCGAGGACCCAGGGGGCGGCTACGAAGTTTTTGACGCTGAGGTTTTCAGTGAGACAGCGGCGGAAGAAGGCCTCGGTCTCCATGGCGCTGGAGAGTTTTAGGAACTCGTCGTATTCGGGGTAGAGGTTTTTGTCGGGGGAGGTGTCGTCGAGGGCGCGGAGGCCGAGCCATTGGTTGACGAAGTCGGTGACGAAGCGGGCGGACCTGGGGTCCTTTAACATGCGCTCAGTCTGGTCATGCAGGACCTTTGGGTTGTTCAACTGATTTTTGCGCGCGGCTTCGAGCAGTTGCTCGTCGGGGGTGGAGTTCCAGAGGAAGTAGGCGAGGCGCGAGGCGAGGGCGAAGTTGGAGAGCTTGCCGGGCTTCTCGATGACGCAGAGAAAGTCCGGCGAGGTCATCATCTGGGAGACTTGATCGAGGAACGGCTTTTCCATTGGTGCGCCGGCGTCGAGCTGCTTGGTAATGTCGGAGAGGATCTGATCGAGCTCGGGGCGGGTGAGGTCGCGGCGGTAGAAGCGTGCGCCGATGCGCTTGAAGGTTGCTTCCATGATGGCCAGGAATTCCTGGCGATTGACGGACTTGGACTGGTTTGGCTTTTTGGGATTGGCGGGCGTCAGAACGGGGCGCTGATCGAAGGGGGCGTTGTGGGTGTTGCGGAGTTCTTCGTCGAGGGCTTTGGGGAAATCGGCGGTGAGCCAGCGATCGCCGGAGAGGGGAACTTCGGGTTCTTCGACGTCGATCCACTGGCAGGCGAGGCCTGGGCCTTTGTAGCCTTCGGCCTTGGAGTTTTTGGGGACGGGGACGCCGAGGCCGTAGGGGATGAGGCGGATGCTGTCACCGACGGCGGCGCGGTCGTTGAGGTCACTGGTTCTGAGATAGATCTCGGTTTCGATGACGGTGGGTTTGCCGGGAGAAGCTTCGAGGATTTTGGCGAGGTCGAGGATTTGCGGGTAGGCGGAGGTGTGGCCGACGTAGATGCCGAAGGGGAGAGGCTTGTCGGTCTGGTAGCCGTAGACGGAGATGCGGATGCGGTGCATGCCGGGGATGCGGGTGCCGTAGTCGAAGCGGCCGGAGTTGGTGTCGGAGTTGTAGGAGACGATGGTGTGGTCTTCGAGGACGGTGTTTTGGCCGGCGGATTGGCCACTCTCCTGGGCGAGGACGTGGGAGGTGCGGGTTGGATCGAGCGGGCCGGTGCTGGCCAAGGGTATGGCGGGGGCTTTTTGTTTGGGGACGTATCGAATCATCCAATTGAGGATTTCTTCGGACATGCGGAGATAGCCGCCTGCGCCGCTGGCGGAGAGGGGGAGGGCGGCGCTGACTTTGTCGTAGCCGTCGACGCGGCCGTCCTCGGGGAGATCGAGGCCTACGGTTGGGCGGATTCCGAAGATGTCCTGGATGGTGTTGGCGTACTCGGCGCGGTTGAGGCGGCGGAGCTTGCTGCGGCCGTCGCGGCGCTGGTTGGCGATCTGGAGATCGGTGAAGTCGCCGCGGACCCAGTCGATGATTGTTTTGCGTTCGGCGTCGGATAATTTGGCTTCATCTTCCGGCGGCATTTCGCCGGCTTCGAGTTTGTCGAGGACGTGGAAGAAGAGGTCTCGCTCCGCGCCGAGCTGTTCGGGTTTGCGTGGGCCTGCGAGGCTGAGTTTTGCTTTTTGTTTTTCGACGCCGTGGCATTTGGTGCAGTGGGCGTCGAGAACGGGGAGGACGCGCGTGCGGAAGGTGACGGCGGCGTCTTCGGCGACGCAGACGTTGGCGGCGGCGAGAAGGATGGCGATAACAAATGCCTGGAGTTTCATGGTGTCTTTATGCGAGCCCGTTGATGGTTCCTGAGCCGGAGCCGAATTTGTCGGTTTCGACGCCGAATTTTTGCAGCATGCTGACGAAGAGTTTGCCGAGGGGCGTGTTGTCGTTGGGGTCGCCGGCGATGTGCTGGCCGTGCTTGTAACCGCCGCCGGCGAGGAGGATGGGGAGGTTGCTGGTGCCGTGGCCGCTGGCATCGCCGAGGTTGCTGCCGAGGAGGACCTGGGTTTGATCGAGGAGGGTGCCGGAGCCGTCTTTGGTGCTTTTCAGGGAGTGGAGGAAATCGCGGAAGGCGAGCATCTCGACTTTTTCGATGATCTTGAGCTGGGCGATTTTGTCGGGATTGCGGCCGTGATGGGAGAGGCCGTGATGGTCTTCGTGGACGCCATCGATGGGTGGCTTGAGATCCATGCCTTTGATGAAGATGGTGACGACGCGGGTGGAATCGGTCTGGAGGGCCAGCTTGGCGAGATTGAACATGAGGCGTGCGCGGCCGACGGTGTCGGCGCGATCGATGGCGTCGGAGGGAGGCGCTTCGCTGACGACGGGTTTGGGACGCACGACCCAGGCTTCGTCGGCGTGGAGCTGTTTTTCCATGTCGCGGACGGCGTCGGTGTAGTCGGTGACCTGCTGGCGGTCGCGGGGGCTGAGTTTTGTATTGAGGGCGGCGAACTGGTCACCCATGTGGTCGAGGACGCTTTGGCCACGTTTGAGGCGGGCCATTTCGTTTTCGACGTCTTTGGCGTTTCCGGCGAGGAACATTTTGGCGAAGATCTGGGAGGGTTTGTCCATGGCGGGGATGGACGCGCCGGTGGCGGTGTAGGAGAGAGCGCCGCCGCCTTCCATGGTTCGGAGGCTGAGGAGCGGGAATCGCGTGGCGTTGCCGACGTGTTTTGCGGCGATGTAGTCGAGGGAGACGGTGTTGCGGAAGGTGTTGGCGGTGGGATGTTTGGCGCTGGTGAGGAAGCAGGCTTCGGAGGCGTGATCGCCGCCGATTTCCGGATGGGAGATGCCGGAGAAGACGGTGAACTGGTCGCGGAGGTCGTCGAGGGCTTTGAGGTATTCGCTGGATTCGTAATCGCGGCCGGCCTTTTCGGGGAAGAAGGACGGGCCGTAGAGGCCGAAGCCGGTGCAGATGCTGACGATGCGTTTGGGGGAGGGCGGATCGGCCGCGCCCGCTCCGGCGAGGCTCTGGAGCCAGGGGAGGGCGAGGAGGGCGGAGCTGGCGCGGATGAACTGGCGACGTGATGGGGTGAGTTTGTTCATTGGGGACTGGCCTTTGGCGTTAATGCGAGCGTTACGAGGTGTAATACGCTTGGGACGGGGATTTGTCGCGGGTCGACGATGGGCGGTTGGTGGTGCTGGACGTGCGCAAATTTTGTGTTTGGGGATCGGGCAATCAGCAGCAAAAAATGCAAGTATTGTGCTGGGATTGACTTGCGCTTTGATGGGGTTGTCGGCGGCGGGCAAAAAACCGACCCCAAAGCGGTATTGAAGGGGGCGTCCAACCTCCCTCGAATCGCCCCAAACCGACGGTAAATCTCCCCGTGTTGACCCTCGAATCGCCCCGAAGCGACGGGGGAGAGTGGGGCTGGCTTCGCGTTTTGTGGTTGGTTTTTGGTACGGAATTGCGCGCAAAAATTGTGTTTGGAGCGGTTGGAGAGGGAGGCGGCGATGCCAAGTATTTGACTGGTCGATGTTTGTGTATTTGCCGTCACGCCTGGCCGGGCGAAAAAACCGACCCCAAAGCGACATAGAACCGGCCCTGAAACGTCCCTCAAACGACCCTGAACCGACGCGGAACCAACCGTTTTTGACCCCATACCGACATGAAAGCGACGGGGTGCTTGAGACAGGAAACTTGAGAAGGAGGGGAGCGGAAGCGTCGAAGCGCGTGAGCGGCGAAGTCGAAAATGTGCGCGCGGTGTGCGCAAAATCGTGTTGGGTGTCGGTTTGGATGGCTTCGCTTTTCACAAGTGATTTATTCTTATGAAGTTCGGACGAATGGGGGTTGGTGAAGTGCGCTTTAAAACCGACACATAACCGACACACAACCAGCACATGACCGACACACAACCAACCATCAAACGACACATTACCAGCACGTGACCGGCACACAATCGACACACGATCGACGCGGGGGAAGAAAATATGGGAGGACGCAGAATTGGAGGCCGAGCGGGGAAGCGACGACGGGAGGGAGGAAGGGTTGCGGGGAATGCCAACTTTGAACTTCCAATTTTCACCGCGCAACGTTGGCGGGTCGCGTTGACTGCGCCGGTGGATTGATGGATTGTCCATGATCATGGTGGACCCCTTCCCGTAATGGGCCGGCGTTGTGTTGCCGGCGGCAGCGGATGGCCGGTTTGCGGCATCTGCTGCTAGTGGGATTGTATGTGGCGTGTTAGGTGTTTGTCAATAGGGAAGTTTTTGGATTTTGGATTTTTCGAGAGGGATTCTACTGCGGCTATCGCGGATGGTGCGGATGGAGGGAGGGTGTTGGGTGGGATTCGAAATATGTGCTCGCACCTGTTCGTACTGTTTTCGGGGCTCGTTGGGCTTGGGCGTCACGGGTGATCAGGACTTCGGTCCAGTTAAACGGCGTGTCCTTGCGTGGTTTGCGGAACCGCTTTTTCAGGTGCTTGACTATGTCGGCGGCCTGGATGTCCACCGCCTGGCGAACGTCACCGGTGATATGAGGCGTGGGTGGTGATTTTAGTTTTTTAACTATTCAGGTATGTCCACGCATTAGCTGGCTTTCTAACTGGCGCGGCTCGGGCATGGCCTCACCCCTTGCCCGCAGCCGCAGTTTCGGGCGGATCGGCGTCGCGGCCGCATTCTGGACAGCGCGCGAGTTGCCCGTGACCGGCCTGGGGCGTTGCGCGCAGATCGTAGCCGCAGTGATGACAGCACCCGACGCGCGCGAGCAACCGACGGCGGCGCGCACGACGTCGAATCAGCAGGGCAACGCTGGCGGTCGGCCAGGGGGCGGCACAGGCGGCCAGCAGCCAGAAGGGGATGGACGCGTAGTACTCGGTGTAGGAACGGCCTCGATCTCCGGAGGCCGCCGAATTCCAACGAAACGGGCCGCTCGCTCGATGGGAGTCGTCGGTGACGAACCACGACGTGCCCGACTCGGCTCGCCACTGCCAGCCGTGGGCTTCCATGGCCGCCAGATCATGGCCACTACTGAGCCACTCGCCGGCGAACTTTTCGCGCGATTGGAACCAGGCGATTCGCCCATTGCCCCAGGCGACAACGAAGCCGACTTGTTCAACTTGCTCCGGACCCGGCGTCCAGCGGGAGAGGCCGATCGATCTTCCGTGGTTGTAGCTTTGCGGCCAGAGGGCGAGGGCAGCCAGCGCGGCCGCGAGGAGGGCCGCCTTGATGAGCCATGAGATTCCCCGAATGATCGGCCGCATCGGGACTCCGGCGGCCCATTCAAAGGTCAACATACTCTCCGACGACCTTCAGGCATTCGTCTGCTGATGCGGTTTCCTTTACCGTCGCCCAACCCTGGCGAATTGGCACAGCGAGGTTGAACTTGCCGTTGCCTGCGTGTTCCATGCGGGCGGCGCGCGATTCGAAGGTCGGTGGAAGTCCGTGCGGCGTTCGCATGATGACGATGAAGTAGAGGGCGTCTCGATGCCAGCGGGTGATCAGGTCTTCGGACCAATTAAACAGTGGCTGTTTGCCTGGCTTGCGAAATCGCTTTTTCAGATGTTTGACGATTTTGGCGGCCTGGATGTCCACCGCCTGGCGCACTTCGTCGGTGACTTGCGGCTTGGGTTTTGGTTTTGGTTTTGGTTTTTTGAGTTGCCATGTACGTTCACGCATTTGTGCCATTCCTTTCACTATTCGTTTCAGATTATAGAAACAGATCGCCAGGGTTGAAGTCAATGTTGGCCATGTAATGGCTTGCCCGTCTCATCGTCGCGCAGTTCCATGCGCAACGCGATGGCGGCGTGGATTTCCTTATCGGTATGGTTGTAGGATCCCCCGACATTTCGGCTGAAAATTGGGAGGCGTTTCCAGTAATTATGAAACTTTACTCCCAATTGAGTTACGATTGCGCACGTGGATGAGCGAACCAAACATCCCTACCGCGTGTTTGTCAGCTACTCGCGGGAGAATACGGCCGAGGCGCAGCAAGTGCGGGAGCGGCTTGGGCGGCTGGGGATGGTACCGGTTTCCGATCATCTGCTTGCGCCTGGGCTGGCGTTCAGTGATGAGATCAAACGCCACATCACCTTTGCGCACTTCTTCATGCCGCTCGTGACCGAGAGCAGCAGCAAGCGGCCGTGGGTGCATCAGGAGGTGGGGTATGCTTTGGCGCTGGGAATTCCGATTATTCCGCTGGCGCTGGAGAAGGTGCCCGAGGGGTTTGTAAATCAGATTCAATCGATCGTTGTGAAAAAGGACCTGCGCGACCTCGATCAGAAAATGATCGCGCCGATCTTTGACGTGGCGTTTGGCCATGCGTCGGGCGCGATGGCGAACTCGCAGTTTGCCGCGCCGGTATTTCAATGCCCGCAGTCGCTGCGCCAGCGCACGCAGATGCTGGCGGATGGATCGCGCGATGTGCGGCTGCTGGGGAAGTGCGGGAGGGTTCGGCTCCGGGCGGCCTTCGGGCCGTTTACCATGCCCAATGTGTCGGCATCCCATCCACTTTGGAACAAGCGCGAAGGGCCTTCAAAAAAGGATGGTTCGACCAAGCGGGACGATGACCTGCGCGAGTTGCTGCGCCTGGAGCGGGAGGAGATGGAAATCCACGCCCGCGCGGAAGGGTGCCGGATGATCCTGGCGGATGATCCGGCGAAGGCGAAGAGTCATTCGCCCGAGGGGACGGCGGTGCGCCTGCTGCTGTTGAAGAACTTCCTGGAGAGCATGGCCGATGACAAGGTGGACGTGGCGTTCATGCCGCCGGACAAGATGGATTCCAACGTGGTGATTCTGGGCGACTGGTTCATCTCGGAGGCGATCGTGCCGCAGGTGGGAAACGACTATCGCCTGACCGCGATCACGCGGCATGGGCCGACGGTGCTGAAGCGGATTGAGGACTTCGATCGGCAGTTCCGGGAGCGGATCAGCGGGGCGGGTTTGCGCGAAGGCGCGAGCCGGGGGCCGGCGATTGATTTTCTTGAGAAGACGATTCGGAACCTTGCGCCGGAAGTATTGGAACTTAGCAGCCTGTAGGGAGCGTTCGAGTTTCAGCGGGCCTGCGGCAGGACTTCCACGCGCTTCACTGTGGCGCGGATTTCGCCGCCGGTGACGTAGGTGGTCAGCCACAGTTCCAATTTGGGCGACATCTTCGCGTCGACATCGCCGATGCCGGTCCAACGGGTGGCGTTCTCATCGCGATAGGCAACTCGGAAGCGATCGCCCTGCCGCTGTATGCGAATAGCGCCGTTGGAACCTTTGGGCCGGGCTATGAGCGGTGGTTCGATCTGATCGGAATGGGCAGCGAGGAGGATGTCGCCTTCCTTGTCGGCGGTGCGGTCGACGGAGAGGAGACGACTTTCTTTCCAGTTGGCGTCCGATTCGAGCCGGATTCCAAAGCCGCGGCTGAGCTCCGCCTTGCCCTGATCGGCGGGGCCCGCAGGCGACAGGGAGGATTCGACGCGCAATTCAAAATCCCCGGCGAGCTTTGCGTTGAATGTCGCAGTGGCCGCGCCGTGTTTGCCCGCGGATGCCAACAATATCTCGCGATCTTTGATGGACGCGCTCTTGTCGGCCCTGACAAACCATTGTTCGGGCACGATATTGGACGCGGCATCTGGTGGATGCTGGATGAAAGGCTGCGTCGCAGGCTTGACGACGACGGGGGGTTGATCGCCGACGCGGGGCGGCTGCAGGCCACCGACTTTTTTCTCGAGGTCGGCCAGGTCGTCGCCGAGGATTCCAGTCTTTGTGTTGACTGTGGGGCGGATATCTTCGGCGGGCATCGTGGCCGGCTTCACGACGTCGGTCGGGCCGATTTTCCTGCCCGCGAGGCCGTCCACGGATTTTTGAAGGTCGGAGAGGTCGTCGCCGAGAATGCCTTTGTTCTGTGCGCGCCCGGCGGACGCCAGCGCGAGCATTGCTGTAGCCGCGAGGGCGAGCGACCATTGGATCGAATTAAAGGCAGGGGATTTCATCGCGCCTCCATCTTGCGTGCATCAGGTGATCAACACCGGCTTTAGTTTTCTTCCTTGTCGGTTTTGTCAATGACGTCGCAGAGCGCCTTGGCCAATTCCATCGCCTGTTTTTCACAGAACGCGCTCTTTGCGTCGTCGAAATTGTCGGCGATTTCAACGGCGACGTTGCAGTAGCGGCCGTTGGTGATGAAATAGATGGAGGTGCCGGGAACGTTTCTGCCAGAGCCGGGTGTATTCTTGTAAGTTTGAATCAGCGCTTCCTTGCCGTTGATGGTTGTTTTGGTCAGGAATTTCTTGTCGTGGTCCCATGTGACCTGCCATTTTTTCAGGGGGTCGATGCTGATGCGGCCCTGCTCTTTGCTGTCAGGTGATTCGCCGCCAAAGTGATAGCTCATCTTCGGCCCGCCGGTTGCGCCGACGAGTCTGGGATCCTTCTTTCCAAGGCTGCTGGTGAATTTTTCAAACGCTTTGACAAGCGCGGGACTGATTGCGCTGACGGCGACGGCGGGTTGGCTTGTCGCCGGCGGCGCCTTCACGACGAAGGTGTCCACGGCGGTGCGGCTGTTGCCGTGGGTGTCGGTGGCGCTCAGGCTCGCCGTATAAGTTCCCTCGGGCAGGTCCGCGGTCGGAATCGTAAAGTAACTGCTGGTGGCGAGCCCAGCGCCGGGCGCGTACATCTTTTTCAGATTCCCAACGTTGAAGGACTTCGGGCCGGTTACCGACAATTCATACAGGATCTGCTCCGTCGCGGTATCGCCGACAGCGCCGTCGCCGCCGCCGCCTCCAAGCGCCACGCCGACCACGGTGGTGACTTTGCCTCCGGCATTCACCACGGCCGGCTGAACCTTCAGCGCGAGCGTGATGAGCCCCGGCTGTTTACTGACCAGGCCGGAAGCCAGCCGAACGCGCTTGCCGAGTTCCTCAAGGGCTGCGCTGCTGGACGCGGAATCGTCGATGGCGTGGAGGCCTTTGATGTCGGTCCCCATGCCTCCGCGAAACTTTCGTCCGATGCGCGTTTCGATTGCCTTGAGCTCGGCCATTCGTGTGTTGTCACTGAATTTGGCGGTACCGGTGTAGGCCTCGCGCCAAGCGCCGGCCACAGCGGCGTTGGCCTGAAGCCAGGCAATCACATCTTTGGCGTTGGGATCCTTGATGACGACCAGATCGGCGAGTCGGCTGGAATAACGATCGAGCATCTCCAGGGTTTTGAGCTCGTCCGCGATGTTGTAGTCCTTGGCGTCGGTCTTGGCGGCGATGGCGGTGAGAATCTTGGCGCGCATGCCGTCAAGCTTCGTCATATCCTCGCCGACGTTGTGCGCAGTATCGCCCGATTTGACGACTAGTCCCGTGGCCCTGGTTTGAACGGCGTCGTCCACTTCGGCCAGGGCGGATCGACTGAAAAGACACGCCGCAGCAACCCAGAAAATCGCCACTGTCGGCAACCGGGATGTGAAGAGATGGTTACGCATTACATACCTCCGGAGAGATTGGTCGGTGTCGCATGATTATGATACCTTGTTTTTTGAAATTGCGACTGACTTTCGCGATTCATCTTCATCCATTGGTATGAAGAGGTTCTCCGAGGCTGACAGCTTCGGAGAAGCCTGGTTAGCAAAGATCTGGAGATTCAGGGGGATTCGGTGACGCCGCGTCGTAGTCTCGAGAAGCCTTGGTAGGATGGTGATTGAGGTTGGAACGAGTTCTGGCTCGGCGTAGCTGGGAAATTTAGGTTTCAAACAACTTTTCCGGGGAGCGATTCAACATGCGATTGGCACATATCCGAATCCTGGCGCTGGTGTTGGCGACGACGACGGGGGCGATGGCGGGAGAGGGTGATTGGCCGCAATATCGCGGGCCCAAGCGGGACAATGTTGCGGTGGGCAGTCCAAAGCTGCTGGATACCTGGCCGGCTGAGGGTCCTGCGCTGCTTTGGAAGAGCGACTGGATTCCCGGGTGGTATCAGGGCGGGACGAGCGGGCCGGTGGCGGCGGAGGGGAAAGTGTTTGTGTATGCGACGTGCAAGGAGCCGAAGGGGAAGCAGCCGAAGGAGGGCGGCAAACTTTATCACGTGGTGACGGCGGAATTTTTGGCGAGTGCGGGGTGGATGGCGGATCTGCCGGAAGAACTGGCGACGAAGATTGAGGCGGCGCGGGTTTCGAAGAGCCGGCCAACGGGTACGGACTGGAATTCGGTTTTTCCGTGGTGGGAGATCAAGGACGAGAAGCTGCAGGACAAGGAGCGGGATGAGTTCCTTGCAAAGCATGAGGACGTGGGCAAATACATCACGGAGTTCATCGCATCGCTCGACCCGAAGGATGCCAAGCAGTTTGGCGACTTCATCAAGAAGCGGCTGTGCATCTCGGCCAATTCGCGCTACGGCAGCGCCAATGGGCTTAGATGGGAGCAATTGGTCCAGTTGAGCAAGCTTCAAGACGCGGGCTACGCAACCGCCCGGGAGTGGGCGGCGGCGTTGTCGAAAGCGGCCAAGACCGACTATCCGCTATTATTTCACCTGGACAGCAGCCGGTATATGGAGGGGGCGTGGAGAGCGTGTTATGACACGCTGGACGAGATTGTGTGCCTGGACGCGGCTACGGGCAAAACGATTTGGAAAAAGGATTTTCCGGTGAACGAGGAGGGCGTGCGGCAGCTTCGCAAGTCGTGTTTTGGGTCGGGTGAGGCGCTGGGGATTTGTGCGACGCCGACGGTGTGGAAGGACAAATGCTATTTCGCCGGGGCGATGGGATTGTATTGCGTGTCGGCGAAGGACGGAGAGCTGGTCTGGCAGGTGAAGCGCAAGCCCGAGCACGCCGCGCCGCTGGTGGCCGACGGCGTGGTGTATCACTGCGGGACGGCGTACAACGCGGAGACCGGGGAGGTGCTGTGGAAGATGAAGGTCTGGAACGACAACAGCAACGACTGGACACGCGGCGCATCGCCGACGGCGATGGTGTCCGGGGGGAAGACGTATCTGTTTGCCAGCGACGGCGGGCGCACGCTGTATTGCCTGGATCTTCAGACCGGCAAGGACGTTTGGAAATTGACGTGCAAAGACCCGTGGAGCATGGAGGCGCAGATCGCCGGGGATCGGGTGATCGTCAACGGGACGGTTTACAAGATGAGCGCGGACGGGATTCAGCCGGTCAAGGAGTTTGTTAATTTCCCGGGCATGGGTCTTGGCATGAGCTGGATCGTTTTCGAGGACCATATCTATCAATATATTTTTACGCAGGAGATGTTCCGCAAGGGCGGCCCGCACAAAGAGGACGGACTGTGTTGCTGGGATTTGCAGAGCGGCGATATGAAGTGGAACTACCGCGGCCCGACGTGTACGTGGGATACGGACTACACGCCGTCGATTGTGGCGGATGGGAAGATCATTGCGTCGTTTGGGAGCGGGGCTCACTTCACGACGGAGAACAACAGTGTTGCGATGTTTCGGCCGACGCCGGAGAAGTATGTATTGCTGGGAACGTTTAAGCCGGATTTGATTCCGTGGACGCCGATGGCGATGGCCGGGGGGAGGTTGTTGGTGCGGACGGAGCGGGGGGTGTCTTGTTATGAGTTGCGGGCGGGGCGGTGAGGAAGGGCTGGAAGCGAATGACCAAGGCTCGGTTGTTAATTTTGGAACTGATCGGCTGGGTTAGAACAGTTGTTGGTCATTGCGCTAGTCGGAATTTGTTGGCCATTTGGCCTTGGGCATTTCTTATCCCGGCAGGTGGGGGTTCCAGGATTCGGTGACCATTTTTCTGAGTTTCGAGGCGTTGGGGGGGATTGGGTATTTGTTTTCGTAGGAGGTTTGGAAGAGGTCGCAGCGGCATGGGGTGTGGAGGCCGTACATGAGCTGGAATCTTGGGCGGACGGAGCGGCGGCTGCCGTAGTGGTAGCAGGCGCTGGAGTCGATGAAGAGGACGCTGCCCTTTTTGCCTGTGAAGGTGATGACTTCCTTCGGGTCGATGACTGAATACATTTCTTCGTCGGTGACGCGGTAGTTGGAGCCGCGCTTTTGATTACGCAGGGCGTCGCGGGCGCGGGCTGAGGTGGAGGCAGAGAGGAAGGTCCAGGGGCCGCTCTCTTCGGTAATGTCTTCTACCGCGAGGAGGACGTACACGAGCGGGGTGTCGTGGACGTCGAGGTGGTAGAGTTGGCTCTGGCGGAACGGGCCGGCTGCGGCGGGGTCGAGAGCCATGTTGGATTCCATGAAGCGGACGCCGGGCGGGAGGGTTTTGGAGAGGACGGGGACGGTGCCGAGGTGCTGGGCGGCGGTGGCGAGGACTTCGGAGGAGAGGATGAAGTCGAGGATGGCGGGGCATTTTTCGAGATCGCCGGGGAAGAGGACGCTGCGGAGGAAGGGCTGCTGGCTGTCGGAGTGTTTTTTGCCGCCGCGTTCGCGGACGATTTCGCCGGCCTGTTCGAGGACGGCCTGCATGTGCGGGAGGGTGAGGGAGTCGTCGCGGGTCCAGCCGTCCTTGAGCTGGATGCGCGGCGGCCAGTTGGCAGGCGCGCCGTTTTCCTGGAGGAGGGCGGGGAGATTGTTGTCGAAGGCGTCCTGGTGAGCTTTGGCGCGGTCGGCGTAACGCCAGCGGTTGTAGCGTTTGGCCCATTTGCGGAGGCGTGCGATGCCGAAACGCTTCATGGATTTATCCTGACGCCAATGCTTGGCGACGGGACGGAGGAGGCGGTCGGTGAACTTGGCGATCATGGGGTAACCCTGCCGGTGTTGTTGGTGGAACGAATGGGAGTCGTGGGCTTGCCTCCGAGGCACGCTCACGTCCGAAACATAAGGAGATTATCGACCATCGGCGGTCTGCGCTGAAACAGAAAACCGGCGCGCGATGCGGGTCGTGTTGCCGGCCTTGTCCTTTATACGCACGGTGAGGGTTGCTTCGGGGATCGTGGGAGAGGGTTTGGTGAGTTTCCATTGCCAGACGCCCAGGGTGTCGGGGGAGAATTTGGCGGCTAGTTCCTGGCCGGCGGGGATGTCGTCGAGGTCGACGTCGGCGGTGACGGAGAGGGTTTTTTCGTCCAGGCCGGAGTAGGCGTCGGCAGCGCCGATGACGATGCGGGAGAGTTCTTTGTTTGCGCCGGGGTGGGGGTAGGTGAGGGTGAGGGTTGGGCGCTGGTCGTCGAGCATCCAACCGTTGCCCCCCTTCTCGGGGTGGGCCGGATCGTAGGCCCAGTCGATGGGGCAGCCGATGTCAATCCAGCGGATGAGGGTTCGGCGGTCTTCGTCGGTGAGCGGATCGACCTTGACGGTTTTGCCGTCGGGGCCGAGGTAGGTTCCAGCGACGGCTTCGGGCGGCGGCATGATGCCGCCTTTGAAATCGCCCATTTCGAGGACGCGCTTGTGTTCTTCGGCGAGACCTTTGACCGGTTGGGTGGGAAAGCCGTCGAGGCGTCGGCCGAAGATGGTCCAGATGAGGAGGCTGCGGCGTGACTGGAAGTCACGGACGAGGCGCGGGTCGAGCATGAAGGCGAGGCGGCCTTTGACTGCTTTGATTCCAGACGAGCTGATTGCGCCGCCTTCTTTTCCGAAGCGCTCGGCGAAGTTTTTGGCGCCCTGGAGGTCCTGATCGGTATCGAGGACGACGTTGGCGGCGGGCTGGTCCATGGCGTGGTCGTGGCAGGCGATGCAACTGCGTTGCAGGATGGGTTTGACGTCGCGGAAGTATTCGACGTTTTTGATGGAGGTTTCGTAGCGGAGGCCGGCCTCGGATTTTTCGTCCCAGGTGATTTGGGACTGGTCGTGTTTTTTGTCGGTGAGCAGTGGGGTGGAGCGGGTGAGATCGAAGAGCTTGTAGTCGGCGCGGGCGGCGGCGGTTTTTTCGAAGAGGGTGGGTTCCTGGCTGTGGGCGTGACAGCCGCCGCAGTTGTTGCGAACTTCGCCGGGTCGGACCTGGTGCCAGGTTTGCGCCATGTTGAGGACCATGCCGTTCTTGTCGAGGGTTTGGAAGGTGAAGGGCGTGTCGGCGGGGATTTTGGCGATGAAGCTGGTGTCGGGATTGCCATCGGGGTCGAGGGGCTGGTTTTTGTCCTTGTCGAATTTGCGAACGGGGATTTCGCCGAGGATGCGGAGGCGTTCTTTGGCTTTGTCGTAGAAACGGCCGGTAACGACTTCGGTGGCGGGCTCCATGGTGAGGATGCGGATGGCGTGGATATCATCGTTGGAGTAGAGGCCGGCGTCTGCGCCCTGGCTGGTCCAGTTGGGGACGCCGTGCCAGGATTCGACGCCGAAGGCGGCGTAGGGTTGACCGGTCGAGGTGACGCTGCCTTTGGGGACTGCGCCGAAGGGGAAGGATTCGCGCTTATAGAGACTGGAGGTTCCGATGAGTCCGAAGGGCGTGCCTTCGGGGAGCGCGGGGTTGAGTTTGCCATCGTTGGCGAGGGGCGTGATGCGGGCGGGTTCGCTGATGCCGTAGATGCGGGAATAAGGGACCAGCGGGCGCGGCCAATGGGTGTTGAAGGCTTCGTCGCTTTTGATGCGGAGCATCTGGCCGGGCTCGTCGATGACGTTGCCGCCCTTGATGAGGTAGATGCCGGCGTTGGTGGGCGTGCCGTCTTTGAAGCCGTGGCCGGACGGGCCTGCGCCTGGGGTCCAGACGCCGAGGAGGTTGTTGTCGGGGGCGGCACAGGGATGGGTTAATTTTCCAACGCGCGGGGAGGTTTTGTCTTTGGGATCGGAGGGGAAGGTTTGCTCATCGCTGCCGGTGGTGAAGCGGGTGATGGATTCAAACCCGATGGGGGCGAAGGGGAAGTTGCGCGAGCGGGTGCCGCCGATATCACCGCCGAGGAGGAAGGCGCGGTCGGGGGTTGGATTGGCTTTGGGATCGGCGGGAAGGAAGCGTGGATATGCGCCAGGGGGCGGAGGGGGCATGCGGAAAAACGCACCGAAACCGGCGGTGTTCTGGTTGTAATAGAGTTCGACGACGAGCGTGCCGTCGGAGAGCTGGGTTTGGAAATGGAAAGCGTCGCTTGCGCCGCCGCCGAGGAAGGCGCTGATGACGGGGCCCCAGTTGGTGCCATCGGGATTGATGCCCCAGATACCCCACTGGATGTCGCCGCGGAGGCCCTGGGATTCAAGGGAGCTGAAGATGAGGCGGCCGTCTTTCAGGACGACGGGGTGGAGTGCGCCGGCGACGTTGAGATAGCCGATTTTTTCAACGTTTGCGCCGTCGTCGTCCATGACGTGGAGTTGCAGCGCGTAGGAGGGATAGCCGCGCGGGGAGCGGAAGGAGTCGCGGCTGCTGACGAAGGCGACACGGCCGCCGGGGAGCGGGCAGGGGCAGATGTTGTAGACGCCGTGGCCAATAGCGGTTTTACCGTTTTCGGGCGTGTGGAAATCTTTGGACCAATCGGCGACGCCGGTGTTAGGGGTGTGCTCCTGATGGGTCAACTGGACGATTTTGTGCGACTTCACGTTGACTTTGTAGATATCAGCTCCGGCGGTCCATTCGCCTTTGGCCGGGTCATGGTGGTAGGCGTAGTAGACCCACTGGGCGTCGAAGGAGACGTAGAGATCGGTGACGGAGCCTTTGCCGGCCTCGACGAGCATTTCTTCGGTGCCGTCGGGATGGAGGAGCATGAGGTCGTAGCCGGGGTCGATCGTGGTCGGGTGTCCGATCTCGGGCCAGGACGTGGTGCGCTGTTTTCCGTCACGGCCGGCACGGAAGCGCGGGGCGCGGACGTAGACTATTTCGTAGTCGTATTTGATAGTCGGGTCGGAGGCGATGGGTTTGGGTTCGACGTCGAGGCGCTTGCCTTTGGGGAAAGGATGCCATGCGACTTCGGCTGGGGCGGCGGGCAAATCGACCGCGACGGCAGAAGTGGCGATTAGAGTGAAGGCAATGGCTGCAAAGAGATTGGGGCCCGCGCGATGGATGGTGCGTAGCGACATGATCCTCCTTTGGCGGTGCGCAGAGAGGAAGTGCAATCCCGCGACGTTCGGCTTAGCGAACGTTGCTGGCTTCCAGTTTAGCTACGCATTGGGAATCGGCGCGTTGCCGATTTTTGGACGTCAGCGGCCGTTTTGCTGGTCGCGCCGGGCGGAGATCTCTGGCCAGTTGGAGGGATAATGGATTACTTCGGAGTAGGGGATTTTCGCTTCTTCGGAGGATGTGAACTGACCGGTTGACTGGGCGGCGGCGCGGGTTCGGTAGCCCTGGAGTTGTGGGGGTGGGGGCGTGAGGGTGGATTGGGTTTGGGGCGGCGCAAAACTGCAGCCGACGATGATCGTCAGGAATAGAGCGGGGGCGATGATTCGATTCGTTCGGAACATATCTTATTTACTGGAACCAGTATTTGCTGCGGGGTGCGGTTTGGGTAGGGTCGAGCTCGTTGGCGTAGCGGCATTCGACGGAGCCGTCGTTGAGGACGACGTTGACCTGGTTGATGTGGCGGGCAAAGATGAATCCGCCGACGCTGGAGGGGCGGGCCCAGTTGGTGGTCCATTGATCGTTGTCGGGGTCGGCGACGGCGACTGGGTAGTCCATGGCGAGGATCATCCCCGGGCGGGGGATGACTGAGTTGGCGACCTGAATGTTGATGCCGTAGCTGCCTGCGCCGGGCGGGGTGATGTTTGACGAAAGGCCGATGGGAGTTGAGTTGGGGTAGGGGTAGCCCATGGCGGTGAGAGGTTCGATGGACTGGCCGCTGCTGTCGAGGAGGGTGTAGATCCAGCCGCCGGTATTCTGGTAAATATACTTCACCTCAACTTGTCCACTGGGGAGGGTAGTGATGCGGAGGCCCAGGTCGTTCCAAGTATCGTTAGCACCGTCTTCCATGGCGAGGTCGTAGCTGTTGGCGGTGACGTTGGATTTTCGGAAGCCGCGGGTGAGGCCGTTCTGACCTACTTCTTCATAGGCGTAAAGCGGGAGAGTGCACCAGTATTGGCCGGGGCCGGTGTAGACTTTTATGAAATAACCTGAGGACTGGGTCAGGCCACCGGCGTACGGGGTGTCGTCTTCGGGGCAGAGATAGACCTTTACTTCATTTCCAAGGTACGGGAGCAGGATCGTCTGCCAGGCGCTGGGCTGAAGCGCGACTGCCGCGGTGTTTTGATCGGTGCGAAAGTGCGTTGTGGCCATGCCGATAAGGCGGAGGTTGTTGGTGCAGGTGGCGAGGCGGGCTTCGTTGCGAACGCGGGCCATGGAGGGGAGAAACATGGCGATGAGAACTGAAATGATCCCGATGACCACCATCAGCTCAACGATTGAAAATGCGTGATTGCGTTTCGATGCTCTCATGACGAACTCCAGTCATTGGAACGGGGTTACTTTCCGGCCGGTTTCGGCGGTACTATTCCCGATTGATCGTTGGATTCCCAGGCGCGAAAGGCGGTTTCAGTACGCTGAATCGCCTGCTCGCGCTGGTGGGGCGGATCTTCCGCATGATATCCAACCTTCAAACCGAGTATTGTCTCAACTGCAGCGTTGGCGCGGTGACGGATCGTGATGTCGGGATCGCGCATGGCCTTGATGAGTGACGGCATGGCGGTCCAGATGCGCCGCTGACCAAGTATTTGAGCCGCTGTGCCTTTTACGCCGGCGTCCTCGTCGGTGTCGAGAATGCCGATCAGGGCCGGCGCCTCCACTTGAATCTTAGCTTTGTCCAGTGCCCCGAGGCCATCGATTGCGGATTCGCGGACTTCTTTTCGCTTGTCGTGGAGGGCGTCGTGGAAGATTTGCAGGTCCACAGGATCATTGCTTCCGACCAATCCCAATATAGCGTGGCTGGCGACGACGGGATTGGGATCGGCGGCGAGCTTGCGAAATGTCTGGCGATACTTTGGCGCTGATTTTCCGGCCAGTTGATCGATCGCGGCAACCCGCTCTCCGCCGCTGCCGTGTTCGGCCCGCGCGACCACCCGGCGATCCGAACGGCTGTATAGCAGCCATCCGCATGCCAATACAGGCAGTGCCGCCAGCAACAACCACATTCGCCACCGTCCGGAATGCATCAGGGAGTCGATCCAATCTGTCACTGATCTCGAAAGAGTACGCTTCGCGAAACATAGCACGTTTTCGCCGCGTCGACTTCCGCAATACAACGTAGGACTATAGGCGGTGGTCAAAGCCGGAGGGGTCCAAAATTTCGCGCGAAATCGACATCAAATGCGTCGCTTTCTGCCGAAGACAAGCGCCAGGAGGATGATGATCAAGAATAGCCCAACTCCGCCACTGGGGTAGTAGCCCCAATTGTTGCTATAGCCCCAACTGGGAAGAAGCCCGATAAGCAGGATCACCAGCACAACAAGTAAGGCGGTGCGCGGCACGCCGTTCATGGGTCCGCCTTTTTGCAGGACGATCGAACCCTATCACGGCCGGAAATGGCTGGGAATGCGGAATTTAGGATGGGCCCTGCGGCATCTCGCGACAAAAAGCGTAAGCATTTGCGCGGACTGCTCTCTCTTGCCAACGCATGATCGGCCCGTTATCTTCATGGTGGCTTTTTCAGGCGCATTTATTCAGTTTGAAATTGGCATTTCAGAGGCGGCGTGATGGGAATTTCGATCTTTGCCAACCATGCGCACGTCTTTCCGGAGAGTTTTAACCCCGCAGGGACCATTCCCCGGCTGATGCGACTGATGGATGAATGCGGCATCGATCAGCAGATTGCGTTTGCGCCGTTTCCTCATCAGTGCGATGGTCGTGAACTGGAGCCGAATAGCTGGCTGGCGGGGGAGATTGCGAAGCAGCCGAGGATCCTGGGGTTTGGGACGATCGATTTCCGGCGCAAGGATCTCGCGGCGCAGGTGAAGAAGGTGGCGGACCTGGGGTTGGTGGGGCTCAAGCTTCATCCCAATGCACAGGACTTTGACATCCTCGCCCCACATGCGCGGGAGGTGTATGGGGCGGCCCAGGAGCACAAGCTGTTTTGCTCTTTCCACAGCGGGGTTCATCAGAGCCGGCTGACGGGGACGGCCGTTTTGAAATTTGACGACGTGGCGTGGGATTTCCCGGACCTTCGCTTCAGCCTCGAGCATGTGGGCGGGTATCACTTTTTCCGCGAAGGACTGGCGGTGATTTTCAATCATGTGCCGCCGCCGTGGGACAAGACCCGGAAATGTAATGTGTTTGGCGGGCTGGCGAGCGTGTTTACGCAGCACCAGAACCGGTTCTGGTATCTGACGCCGGAACAATTGCTGGAGCTTTATCACCAGGTGGGGGCGGATCAGCTTATCTTTGGCCTGGATTTCCCCTATAACCTCGAACGCGAAACGGGCATGGGCCTCAAGACGTTGCAAGGCCTTGGCCTGCCTGAAGCGGATCTTGCCAAGATCCTCGGTGGAAATTTGCGGCGAGAGCTGAACATCACGGCTCGATGAATCGATCCGCTTGCCGAGGGTTTTAAACCTGTCTTCGCTCTAAACAACCAGAAGGGTTCCATCGTATGCATCGCATGGTCTCTCGGTTCACAATCTGCGGGTTATTTCTGGCTGCGGCGGTTGCGCTGGCGGTCACGGTGAGTCTGTCGGGCAGGTCGGTGGCGGCGGAGGCGCGGACGCCGGCGGCTGCGGTATCAACGGGATGGCGGCCGATCGATCCGGATTCGGGAAAGCCGTATGGGATTACCAAGCGCGTGCCGTTTACGAGCTCGCAGGTTTCGGGGTCGCCTGATCCGCCGGATCCATACACGCTGGAACGGGTGTTTCCGCACATTCACCTGGACCGGGCGCTGGATATGGTATTGGGGCCAGGCGGGAAGCGCTGGTATGTGTGCGAGCATCCGGGGATGATTTATTCGTTCGATGTGGCGCAGGATACGGAACGGGCGGAGATGTTCCTGGACATCCGGCCGAAGGACGATCGCTTTCGGGCGTGGAATGAACACCGCGATGTGTGGAGCATGGTGTTTCATCCGAAGTTCAGGGAGAACGGATACGTTTACGTTTGCTATCGCGACCCGAAGCCGCAGCCGGCGCGATGCCGGATTTCGCGGTTTCAGGTGGACCTGAAGAAGATGAGCACGCCGCCGACGTGCGATGGCGACACGGAGACTTTGATTTTTGAATGGCCGACGCCGGTGGATCATCACGGCGGATGTTTGAAGTTTGGCAAGGACGGATATTTGTATTGTTCGGCGGGGGATGGCGGGCCGATCGCGGACTATTTTGAGACCGGGCAGGACATCAGCGACATCAACGCTTCGATCATTCGGATTGACGTGGATCATCAGTTCAAGGCGCGGCCTTATGCGGTGCCCAAGGACAATCCCTTTGTGGCGTTGCCCGGAGCTCGACCTGAGGTGTACGCGTATGGGCTGCGCAATGTCTGGAAGATGAGCTTTGACCGGAAGAACGGGGACCTCTGGGCGGCGGATGTCGGGCAGGATTTGTGGGAGAGCATCTACCGGGTGGAGTCGGGCGGGAATTATGGGTGGTCGGTGAACGAGGGATCGCATCCGTTTCATGCGGAGGCGAAGGTGGGGCCGACGCCGATCTTGCCGCCGGTGTTTGAGCATAACCATGCGGAGGCGCGGTCGATTACGGGTGGATATGTTTATCGTGGAACGGCGTTTCCGGATCTGGTGGGGGCTTATGTTTATGGCGATTACGAGACGGGGAAGATATGGGGGTTGCGCTACGATGCCGAGCAAAAGAAGGTGACGTGGCATGCGCAATTGGCGGACACTTCGAATCACATTGTGTGCTTTGCGGAGGATGCGGGCGGTGAGTTGTATGTCCTGGATTACAACGGGACGGTGAATCGGCTGGTTGCGACGCCGCCGGTTGATCCAACGCAGCCGAAGAAGGATTTTCCACGGCTTTTGAGCAAGACGGGATTGTTTACTTCGACGAAGAATATGACGCCTGCGCCGGGGATGATTCCGTATGGCGTGAACTCGCCGCTGTGGTCGGATGGGGCGCTCAAGGAACGGTACATCGCGCTGCCGGGCGATTCGCAGATTGAGTTCGATGCAAATGACGGTTGGCAGCTTCCCAAGGGGGCGATTGCGGTGAAGACGTTTTCGCTGGAGATGGTGAAGGGGGATCGATCGACGGCCAAGCGGCTGGAGACGCGGCTTCTGGAAAATGAGCATGGGCACTGGCGCGGGTATACGTATCTGTGGAACGATGAACAGACCGATGCGGTGTTGCTCGAGCAGCAGGGATTGGACAAGACGTACACGGTGACCGACGCGGATGCGCCGGGTGGGAAGCGCGAGCAGACCTGGCATTATCCGAGCCGGTCGGAGTGCGTGCTGTGTCATACGATGCCAGCCCATTTCACGCTGGGGCTGAACACGGCCCAGATGAACCGGAACTTCAATTACTCCGGCACGACGGACAACCAGCTTCGGACGCTGGATCATCTTGGCGTGTTTACCAAACCGCTGGCCGAGTATTACAAGCCCGATCCGGATGCGCCGGCCAAGGAGAAGGAAAAGGAAGTGAAGCTCGCGAGCCTTCCCGATCCGCATGATGCGACGGTGTCACTGGATGCACGGGCGCGGTCGTACCTTCAGGCCAACTGCGCGCACTGCCATATGCGCTGGGGTGGCGGCAATGCTGCGTTTGAACTGAAGTATCCGTTGCTGCTGGGTGAGACGGGGACGGTGAACACGCCGCCGATGCACGGGGATTATGGAATCAAGAATGCGGTTGTGCTTGCGCCGGGGCAGCCCGAGCGATCGCTGTTGCTTTACCGGATGGCGAAGACTGGTCAGGGGCGGATGCCGCATGTTGGATCGAATGTTGTCGACGCGGATGCGGTGGAACTGATTCGGAAATGGATTGTTGAATTGGGAAATCCGCCGAAAAACTAGTTGAGGTTGGGATGACGGGATGCACGTTGCGGAAGTCGTTTGGCTTGGCCGTGCTGCTGGCGTTTGCGCAGGGGTCGATTGCCGGCGACTTTGCACACTGGCGCGGGCCGACGCGGGATGATCACGTCGCGGAAGATTCAGGATTTGATACAAAAGCCTGGCCGCTGAAGAAGCCGCTGTGGGAGAGTGAGGTTGGGGAAGGGGCGACCTCTCCCGTCGTGGTCGACGGCAAAGTTCATGTGTTGGGGTGGAATCACGACCAGGACACGCTGCAGTCGCTGGATGCCACGACCGGCAAACCGTTGTGGAAGCAGAGTTATCCGGCGCGGAAATACGGGCGGCATGCGACTGGGGATGAGGGCCTTTACTCCGGGCCGACAGCGACGCCTGAGTACGACGCGGCGACGAAGTTTCTGTATACGCTGGGGAGTGATGGGGAATTGCGCTGCTGGAACCTGGCGAAGGCGGGCGAGGTGGTGTGGCGCAAGAACGTTTACGACGAATACAAGATGCCGCAGCGGCCGAAGATCAAGCGGTCGGGGCTTCGCGATTATGGGTATACGATGTCGCCGCTGGTGTATGGCGACTGGTTGCTGGTGGAGGCCGGCGGGGAACGGGGGACGGTGGTGGCGCTGGACAAACAGACGGGCAAACCGCTCTGGGGGAGCGAGCATCATGGGCTGGCAGGACACAGCGGCGGACTGGTTGCGATGACGGTGGAAAATGTCCCATGCGTCGCGCTGCTGACGCTGCGCGAGTTGCTGGTGCTGCGGGTGGACAAGGCTAACGCGGGCAAGACGGTGGCGACGTTTCCGTGGGAGAGCGAGTGGGCAAACAATTTGCTGACGCCGACGGTGGTCGGCGATGGTCTGCTGGTGGGGTCGTACCATACGCACCATTCAATTGCGCGGATCAAGATTACGCTTCAAGGGGCGGAGAAGTTGTGGGAGGTCACGCAGGCTTCGTACGTCGGAAGTCCCGTGGTGGACGGGGAGCGGATTTATTTCGCGGGGACGGCGCTGTATTGCCTGGATGCGGGCAGTGGCAAGCTGTTGTGGGAGGGCGGCCGATTCGACAATGGCGCTTCGCTTCTATTTACGCAGGATGAGCGGCTGATTGCGCTGGGGAGCAATGGAACTATTGCACTGGTTGAAACGTGCCGGCGATCGCCGGCGAAGTACAAGGAACTGGCGCGAAACGAGCGGGAATTTCCGGCGGATGCGTGGTGTCATGTGGTGGTTGCGGACGGGCGGCTTTATGGGAAGGACCGCAATGGGGTTTTGAAATGCTGGGGGCTGGGCGCGGGAAATCTCGAAACTCGGCCAAAAAACTAGTGATTATGGGACATGGCTGCCGAAAGGATTAAAGCCATGCCAATGACACAGGAAGATATTCGGAGCCACTACGAAGAGGCCTGGAAGAAGACCTCGGACGCCGCCAAAGACGACGGCGGCCTTGTGTACAGCAGTCCGATTGAGGACGCGGTGCTGTATCCGCTGTATGAGCGGATGAT
>JBBRHH010000009.1:0-26186 GCA_038222915.1 Tepidisphaerales bacterium | reverse complement strand
AGAGACCGCCAGCGACGATGCGATCGCCTCCATCAGCCGCTCCAGCGCCCCGACCGTCGATCCAGAATTCCAGTCTAAGCTCAACATGCCGATCCAGGATCTGGATCTGTCCGTCCGAGCCAACAACTGCCTGGAATCGGCCAAGATCCAGACCGTCAAGGATTTGGTCCGCAAGACCGAGCCCGAACTCCTTAAGGTTCGCAGCTTCGGCAAGACCAGCCTCCGCGAAGTCAAGCGAAAGCTGGCTGACATGGGCCTGACCCTTGGCATGGACATCGAGGCGATCGCCGCCGGCCAGGCTGCCGCCGCCGATGACGATGGCGACTTGGACGAGTCCGAGGCCGAAGCATCGACGACCCAGGCATAGTAACCAGGCATAGTAACAACGCCGCTTGCGGCACAGCGCTAGAGACCAGTAAGTTAAGACCTTTTTGATCCGGAGTAAGTCATGCGTCATAGAATGCGCGGCCGCCAGCTCAGTCGCGACAGCGAGCATCGCAAGGCGATGCGCCGCAACATGGTACAGAGCCTCTTTGAGCACGGTAAGGTGCGAACCACCCTCCCCAAGGCCAAGGAAGTCAAGTCGATGGCCGAAAAGCTCATCACTCTCGCCCGGCTCAACACCCTGACCGCCCGTCGTCGCGTGATCGCCATCCTCAACGACCGCCGTCTGGTCGATGACAAGCAGGAATTCACGGGACAGACCGTCGTTCAAAAGCTCTTCAACGAGCTGGCGCCAAAGTTTGTTGATCGCAACGGTGGCTACACCCGCATCATCAAGCTCAGCGACCACCGCATTGGCGACGCCGCCAGCCTCGTGCTGCTTCAGTTGCTCACCGAAGAGTCGGCCCCCCGTGGAACGCCCCGTCGCAGTGCCGGCCTCCGCCGCCGCCGCAACGAGCGCCGCCACCAGTTCGCCGGCAAGGTCCTTAAGAAGGACCGTGGCGACAAAGCCGCAACGGATGCACCGGCCGCCGAAGCACAGGCGACCGAAGCGCCAGCCGCCGAAGGCACTGCCGCCGCGGAATGACGCGATCGACATCGTGATTTACGATATCCTTAGCCCACGGAGCCATCTCCTCCGTGGGCTTTCTTGCGCCTCACACAGGACTCACCATGGCTTTGGAAGTTGGCATCGTCGGCCTCCCGAACGTCGGTAAAAGCACGATCTTCAACGCGCTCACCGCCGCCGGCGCACTCGCCGCGAACTACCCGTTCGCCACCATCGAACCCAACGTCGGCGTCGTCGCCGTTCCCGATGAGCGCCTGAAGACCATCAACGAATTCATCAAGACCGAAAAAATCCTCCCCGCCGCCCTCCGCGTCGTCGACATCGCCGGCATCGTCCGCGGCGCATCCACCGGCGAAGGCCTCGGCAACAAGTTCCTCACCCACATCCGCGAAGTCGACGCCATCCTCCATGTCGTCCGCTGCTTCGAAGGCGGCGACATCATTCACGTCGAAGGCACCGTCGATCCCCTCCGCGACATCGGCACCATCGACACCGAGCTCATTCTCGCCGACCTGGAGTCCGTCATCGGCTCCCTCGAAAAATCCGAGCGCACCGCCCGCTCCGGCGACAAGGAGGCCATCGCCAAATCCGACATCCTCCGCCGCATCAAGGAGCAGCTCAACCAGGAGAAGCCCGTCCGCCAGATGGAGTTCAACCCCGAAGAGCAGAAGCTCATCAAGAGCATGGGCCTGATCACCGCCAAGAAGGTCCTCTACGTCGCCAACGTCGACGAAACCGACATCCACGGCCAGGGCCCGCTCGTCCAGAAAGTCCGCGACCGCGCCAAGTCCGAAGGCGGAGCAGTCGTCCCAGTCTGCGGCAAGCTCGAGGCCGAGCTCTCCGAGCTCGACGAAAACGACCGCAAGGAAATGCTCGCCAGCATGGAGATGAAAGAACCCGCGCTAGCCTCCCTCACCCGCGAGGCCTACCGCCTCCTCGGCCTCCAGAGCTACTTCACCGCCGGCCCCAAGGAAATTCGTGCTTGGACCATCCCCGTCGGCGCAACCGGCCCCCAGGCCGCCGGCGTCATCCACACCGACTTCGAACGTGGCTTCATCCGCGCCGAAATCTATACCCTCGAAGACCTGAAAAAATTCAAAACCGAACCCGCCATCAAAGCCGCCGGAAAAATGCGCGCCGAAGGCAAAGCCTACATCATGCAGGACGGCGACATCACCCACTTCCTCTTCAACGTGTGACGTTTGCCAGGTGCTCGCCGATCACGGTCCGGCCAGCCACCACTTCCGCTCCGTATTCTGCACCCGCAGCCGCACCACCGTCCCACATGCGCTGCATAGGTCGGCCACGATCGGCTCCGTGCCCGTGATAAACAGCATCGTCTGGTACTTCAGCCCAATCGCCCCGGCCTCGGCGTTCATGCCGATCCGAATGCCGTCAACAATCTCACTGCTGCCGCAGGACGGACAATCTTGTGAACCCATGTCTTCTCCGTTAGTAGCACCGCTCCCCAAAACCCGTCCAAGTGACGCGCCATTTCCCACCGGTTATATTCTCCACTATACAAAGCACCCGTAGCTCAGCTGGATAGAGCAACGGATTTCTAATCCGTCGGTCGGTAGTTCGAATCTACCCGGGTGCGTTCCAAACCCATGATCCAATCTTCCGCAAAATTTATAGTCCTTGACGGCCCCGAAGGCTGCGGCAAAAGCACCCAGCTCCAGTTCCTCCGCCAGCGCCTCGAATCCCTCGGCCAATCCCCCGTCCTCGTCCGCGACCCGGGCACCACGAAGATCGGCGAGCAGATCCGCGCCATCCTCCTCAACCCCGAAAACGCCGAAATGGGCATGCGCGCCGAAATGCTCCTCTACATGGCCGCCCGCGCCCAGATGATGGTTGAAACAATCCTCCCCGCCCTGAACGCCGGCAAAACCGTCATCGCCGATCGCTTCGTCTCCAGCACCCTCGCCTACCAGCTCAACGGCGATCGCCTCACCGCCGACGACATCCGCTCCATCGCCAACATTGCCATCCAGGGCCGCTGGCCCGACCTCGTCATCCTCCTGGACATGTCCCCCGAAGAAAGCTTCCGCCGCGTCCGCCGCGAAAAAGACCGCATCGAGCAGCGCCCCATGGAATATCACGAGCAGGTAAGGCGCAACTACCTCGCGCAGGCGGCCAACGACCCGCGCTATCGCATCGTCGACGCGAACCGCCCACCGGAACTCGTGGCAAATGATATTTGGAAATGGGTCAACCCCGAGGCCTGAGCCCTAAAACCTCAGGCTGTCGTCTCAACCGCGACTGGCGATTGCAGCGACACCTGATGCGCCGGAACATGGTGCGAAAGCGGCTTCTGCTTTCGCGTCAGCCCCGCCTGCAGCCACAGCCAGTCAATCGACGTATGCAACTCTTCCGCCGTCGTCCCCTCGACCGGCGAATTGTGCCCGCCCGCAAAATGGACCGATCGCTTGGGCCCCCCAAAAGCATTGACCACTTTTTTCTGAAACCGTGGCAACACCAGTTCATCCTGCTGCGCTAGCAGAAACACCGCCGGCGCTTCCACTTTTCGTGCATTGCGCAGGCTGTCCAGATGCCCCGGAATCTCCAGCGCCATCGCCGACGCGCCAATCCAGAGGTTCCACCACCCATATTTTCCAATGATCAGATGCCGCAATGGTGGGGGGTTCTGCAGAATCATCCCCGCCACCTTGCGCTGGGCCGCCACATGCAGCGCCGCGCACGTTCCCAGGCTGTTCCCGCAGGCAAAGATTGGCCGCCCGCCTGCATGCACGCTCAACGCATCGTAAGCCGTCAGCGCAGCCCGCGGAATCGATTTCAACGTCGCCCGCCCGGTGCTCCCCCCATATCCCGGATAATTGACTACCCACACTTCAACCGGATGCTTGCCCCACCGCCACGCGATGTCCGCCGCGATGTACTCCGCCCGGCTCGCATTCCCGCAGAACTCCAGCACGTACGCTTCAGGTTCACGATGCGCCGCCCCCGGCGACCGCGCAACCCACGCTTCAAGCTGATGTTTCTTCTTGAACGGGATCAGATGGCGCGAAGCACCATACGGGTCGATCTTCTTCCGCGTCGGATAGAGTATGAGCCAGTCAGAAAGCGGCGCAAGCAACGGCATCTCTAGCGACTTCCTCAAAGCCCGATTCTGGGCAAAAAGGGTTGATTCACTCTGCGAACGGCCAAGCCACGCTTAACTTATATCTGAGCGGCCAGCCGTGACATAAATCCTGTACGCTGCTGCGACAACCCTTCGAGGTTATCGGCCGTACGTTTCCAATATCCTGAATCCTCAAAACCGGGGTGCAACGCAACCCCGCACAATTGCGGATCAGCAGAATAGGGTATTTCGCCCGTCAAGACTAACAATTGTATCAAAGCGCCGGCCCGTCTGCCTGATCGTCACTTTACATTTTGATGTCATTTAGATGACGAAGCCTGCTACTCAGCCTGACCTTTCGACATGTCGTAAACCCAGCCTTGGCTCGCCGGCGTCCATTCAATCAACTCGCCGGCCTGGAAAAACAGACCCAGTTCCCGCGTCGCACTCTCCGCCGAATCCGACCCATGAATCAGGTTAAACGAGTTGCTCACGCCGAAGTCGCCGCGAATCGTCCCCGGCTCGGCCTTCGACCCAAACGTCGCCCCCATCATCTTCCGCGAAACCGCAATCACATCCTTCCCCGCCAGCGCCAACACCACCACCGGCGACGAAGTCATGAACTTCACCAGCCCCGCATAAAACGGCTTCCCCTCGTGCGGCTCATAATGCGTCTCGGCCAGTTGCTGCGGAATCTTCATGAACTTCGAGCCGACAATCTGCAGCCCCTTCTTCTCAAAGCGAGAAATGATCTCGCCACAAATCCCACGTTGCACTGCATCGGGCTTCAAAATAATCAGCGTACGTTCCATCAGAGGTCGCTCCGGTCGAAGTGTTATTGAAAGAATTGAAAGAATGAAATTTACAGATTGGCCGAGTCCAGCGAATTGTTCAGATTCACGCCGCACTCCACTTTCGCCTGCCCGGACCATCGCCCGCTCCGCGGATCTTCCCACGGCAGCACTGGCTTTGTGCAGGACAGCGGGTTGCAACCGATCGAAAGGTAACCCTTCTCGACCAGCGGGTGAAACGGCAGTTTGTGCTGGACCATGTACTTGCCCACGTCTTTGCGCGTCCAGTTGAGCAGGGGGGAGACAGCGTAGCAGTTGTACCTCTTAAACCACTCAACAAACTGCATCCCCTTCCGAGCATCCGACTGCTCCCGCCGCGTCCCACGCAGCCACGCCTTGGGTGTCAATTCCTTAAACGCCCGCTCAAATGGCTCGTTTTTGTTCACCGCGCAGCAGGCGTCGGTGTCCTTGCGGAAGGACGGGTTCTCTTCCCCGGCATGGTGCAGATAGGCGATCGGATCATTCTTCGTGCGATATGTCCATACGTTGAGTTCAAATCGATGCCGCAGTTCTTCCATGAACTGATGCGTCTCGGGGAACAAATACCCCGTATCGACAAAGATGACCTTGATGTCCGGCTTAACTTGGATCGCCAGGTGAAGCAGCACGACCGCCTGCTCGCCAAACGACGAACTCATTACCACTTCCGGCCCAAACTGCGCAAACGCCCATTCGATGATCTTGGAAGGATGCGTCTTCTCAAACGTCTCGTTCAGGGCTGCGAAATCAAGTTGTTCATTCAGTAACGTCATGGTGCTCTCGAACAGTATTCTAGGCTCAATCCTACAGTTTGCCCGCCGAAGCCACCGGCGTCTTCAACCTCTCCAGAATAGCATCCATCCACGCCCGCGGCACCCGTCGCCCATTGGCCGTCCCAAGCTGGATGTCCTTCTTGTTCGTCCCATGAAAATCGCTGCCCCCGCTCTTCAAAAGCCCATATCTCCCAGCCAGCCCGGTGATCTTCTCCACCCAGGCCGCATCATGATCGCTGTGCAGAACCTCAATTCCATCCAGCCCCAGATCCACCAGGTCCTTCACCACCCGATCGAGTTGCGCATCATTCTCCGTCCGCAACTGAATCGGATGCGCCAGCACAACCAGCCCGCCCGACTCCTTCACCAGTTCAAACGCCCGCCGCGCCTCCAGCCGTTCTTTGTCAAAATAGGCTGACCCAGTCGTCCCGAGGTACTTGTCAAACGCCTGCTTGATCGACGACACGTATCCCTTGCGCACCAAAATCGCGGCAATGTGCGGCCGACCCACAACCACCCCGCCGGCCTCATTCTCAACCTCCTCCATCGAGATCGAAACCCCCAACTCATTGAGCTTCCGCACAATCCGCGGATTCCGATCATCCCGCGCGGCAACCAATCCCTCGGTCATCGCCTTCAAGCTCGCGCTCTCCGGATCGATCCCATACCCGAGTAGATGCATTGTCCCCGGCGCAGGATACGTGCAACTGATCTCAATCCCAGGCAGAAACGCCAACCCAACCTTAGACGCCTCCGCCTGCGCCGCCGCCACGCCGCCGATCGTGTCATGATCGGTCAGCGCCATCCCGACCAGCCCGGACCGCTGCGCAAGCCGCACAACCTCCTCCGGCGCAAGCGTGCCGTCCGAAGCAGTGGAGTGCGAATGCAGATCAACATATTCCGCCATAAATACCATCCGCCTCAAGCCGATAGATAACCATGCAACTCGAGATACGCCAGAATTTGCTTCGCCGCTTCCTCAGGCGAACTCTTCTCCGTCTCGATCACAATCTCGGCCTTCTCAGGCGCTTCATAAGGATCATCGATCCCCGTAAACCCTTTGATCTCACCCGCGCGGGCCTTCTTATAAAGCCCCTTCGGATCCCGCTTCTCGGCCGTCGCCAGCGAAACGTTCACATACACTTCCACAAACTCCCCAGGCTTCATATTCGCACGAACTGCATCACGGTCCTTCCGATACGGACTGATGAAGCTGGTGATGGCAATGCTGCCGGCATCCGTAAACAGCTTGGCCACCTCGCCAATCCGCCGAATATTCTCCGCCCGGTCCTCAGCGCTGAACCCAAGCCCAAACCGCTTCGCGGTCGCTTCCTCATACCCCTGCTTGGTCTGCAGGCTCTTCGGGTCCTTGTTCAACCCAAACCGCACATTGTCCCCGTCGAGCCGATAGGCATGTTTCTTCTTGTGCAAAAGCATCTGCTCAAGAATGCAGGCGATGGTGGACTTGCCCGAGGCGCTCAGCCCCGTCATCCACACCGTCAAACCCTTCTGCCCAAGCAATTGCTCGCGCTCAGAACGGGAAACTTCACCTTCATGCCACGTAATGTTGCTGGAATTTTCTGCCATGTGCCTTTTCGTTTGGGTGGGTGAACCCACCAATCCTTTCATACAAGTTATGCGGGCAACGCCCGCGAAGTCTCATTTTCCCGATGCGAAGTCCTCAAGTGATATCGCGCGTCCTTTGGACTTCTCAATCAATTTTGCGTCCGCCGTTACAATAACCGCGTCATTGGCCTCTGCTGCAACATAGAACTCCGCGTCGTATCCGGCCATATTACGGCTCGAGGCTATCTCAATGATGCGCTGGTCAAGACCTCGTAGCGTGATCGTTTCCACGAGGTTGTCGGCAGCAGAGAGCGCACGTAAACCAGTCTCGATAGCCAATCCACGCAGACGCACTTGCTGCGACAGCACGTTGATGAATTCGTGTCGCCACACCGCTGGTGCTCGCCAGACGGGATCTCTCTGGCCACAGCGCCTCGCCAGTTCGGTCTTATCTCCCTCCAACAATAGATAGACGATGAGGTTGGTGTCCGCAACAATCAATCGCGGCCCCAGTTAATAGCGTTCTCAATGTCCTGTGCCGTCAGTGGCGGTCCAGCAACCCTTACACGCGCCTCGTCCGCTCGCAAAAACAGTTCTTCGCGCCGCCTTCGCTCTTGAATAGCGTCATCCAAGAGGACAAACGCCTCCCTCTCCGGCGATGTGCCACGACTATGCGCGCGGTCCGTCAACCAGTCTCGGCTGGCAGAATCAAGCTTGTCCAATTCAATTGCATTTTGAACCATGACAATCACTCCTCCTCAAACAGCGGCGTACTCAAATACCGCTCGCCAATACTGCACATCACCGTCACGATCACCTTCCCCTTGTTCTCAGGCCGCGCCGCGACTTTCGCCGCCGCCGCCACATTCCCGCCACTGCTGATCCCGCCAAAAATCCCCTCTTCCTTGTGCAGCCGCCGCGCCCACTCAAACGCCTCGTCATCGCTGATCGACAGCGTCTCATCCACGATCGCGACATTCAAGTTTTTCGGCACGAAACCCGCCCCGATCCCCTGGATCTTGTGCCGCCCCGGCTTGATCGTTTCGTGCTTCATCGTCTGAGCAATCACCGGCGACGCCGTCGGCTCCACCGCAATCGCTTTAAAATTCGGGTTTCGCTTCTTGATCACCTCCGACACGCCGGTAATCGTCCCACCCGTCCCGACGCCCGCCACCAGAATGTCCACCTTCCCGCCCGTGTCCACCCAGATCTCCTCGGCCGTCGTCTTCCGGTGAATCTCCGGATTCGCCGGATTCTCAAACTGCTGCGGCATAAAGCTGTTCGGATGTTCCTTCAGGATCTGCTGCGCCCGCTCAATCGATCCGCGCATCCCATCCGCCGCCGGCGTCAGCACCACTTCCGCGCCCATCGCCTTCAACAGCCGCCGCCGCTCAATACTCATCGATTCCGGCATCGTCAAAATCAACTTATACCCACGCGCCGCGCACACAAACGCCAGCGCAATCCCAGTGTTCCCGCTCGTCGGCTCCACCACCACCGTCCCGGCCTTGATCTTCCCATCCCGCTCGCCGGCCTCAATCATCGCCACCCCAATCCGGTCCTTCACACTCGACAGCGGATTAAAAAACTCGCACTTCGCCAGCACGATCGCGCCCCCGGACGGAATAACCCGGTTCAGACGGATCAGCGGCGTCCCGCCAATCGTCTCGGTCACATTTCCGTAAGTAACGCCTTCAGGTTTACGAGCCATATAAAATCCCAGAGCAAAAAGCCAAAACCAGGAACTCACCAAACTCATCCTAGTTTTTAAAGCCCCCAACGCCTAGCAAATATTACTGAGCCGTCTCCACAATCTCCTGCTTCACAAACTGCTCCGTATTCTCGTCCAGCAGCCAGCTCGTCATATCCCCCGCAACACCCTTCGCAATCGCCACAATCACATAGCTGTAAAACGGCCACGCATGCTCCCGATCATACTCACTCGGCCGCGCCGGATGATCCGGATGGCTGTGATAAAATCCCAGCACCAGCATCCCGCTCTCCCCCGCCTTCCGCTCGGCCTCCATTAGCGCCTGCGCCGAAATCGAAAACCGGTGATACTTCTCCCCATCCTCAAAAACATTCACCACCGCCTCCAGCCGCTCCACCACCCGCCGCGTCACTCCGACATCCACAACATCCCGCCCATAAATAATCCCACAGCACTCATCCGGATAAACCGCCGCCCCCTCCGCCTCAATCTGCCGCGTAAACTTATTAGAAAGCTCAATCATGTGTCTCGTGTAGGGTGCGGCTTGCCGCACCAATCCCTTCGCCGATCACGGCCAATTCTCCGCCTCACTCTTCGCCTCAGTCCAGAAATCCTCCGACAGATACTTCGCCGCCGAGTCACAGAAAATCGTCACCACTACCCCATCCTTCAACCCCTCCGCAATCCGCAGCCCGGCCACCAGATTCGCCCCTGAAGAAACCCCCACCAGCAACCCCTCCTCACGCGCCAGCCGCAACACCATCCTGTGCGCATCCTCCGTCGCAACCTCAATCTGATCATCCGCCACCCCCGGATCATAAATCCCCGGCACAATCGCGCTGGCCATATGCTTCATCCCCTCCAACCCATGCAGCGGCGAATCCGGCTGCATGCTGATGCACTGAATCGCCGGGTTCAATTCCTTCAGCCGCCGCGTCACTCCCATAAACGTCCCGCTCGTCCCCATCCCCGCCACAAAATGCGTCACCTGCTCATCCGTCTGACGCCAGATCTCCATCGCCGTCGTCTCGTAATGCGCCCGCCAGTTGGCCTCATTGTTGTACTGATCCGGATAAAAATACCGCCCCGGATTGTTGTCCACCAGACTCTTCACATACCGCTGCGCCCCATCCGTCCCTTCCGACGGGTCCGTCAAAATCAGCTCCGCCCCAAGCGCGATTAGCGTCTGCTTCCGCTCCGGGCTCGCGTTCTTCGGCAGCGCCAGCTTCACCCGATACCCCCGCTCCGCCGCGATCATGGCATACGCAATCCCCGTATTCCCACTCGTCGCATCCACCAGAATCTTATCTTTGGTTAGCACCCCCCGTCGCTCCCCATCCAGGATCATCGCCAGCGCCGCCCGATCCTTCACGCTCCCACCCGGGTTGTACCACTCGGCCTTCGCCAGAACCCGCGCGCCCAATTTGGCCCCCACACGCTTCATACTCAAAAGCGGCGTATTCCCGATCAATTCCAACACCGATCGGCTACGCATTCCAGACTCTCTCTCCAAAACACTATTCATACGAATTCCCACCAACTCTAGAGGGAACCTCTCCATCGATCAACACAATCAAACTCCCCACCCTTATCGCAGCGTTCGCTCGCTTCGGTCACACCTTCCCCGCCCCATCCGCCCGTGCATCCTCCTGCGTCGCCGGCGTAATCAGCACCTGCCCAACCCGCTTCTGATGCACCGAAATGACCCGCCCCACATACGGCCCCAGCGGCACCGTATCCCCCGGCCGAGGCCACCTCCCCAATTTGCTGATCAAATACCCCCCGATCGTGTCCACATCCCCATCCTCCATCTCCAGATTCGGCAGCCGATCCTGCAACTCATGCAACGGAAACAGCCCGCTCACCCGATAGTTCTCCCCCTCCGCCAGAAACGTAGCCGGCGACGATGCATCAAACTCATCCTCAATCTCCCCGACAATCTCCTCCAGCACATCTTCCAGCGTCACAATCCCCTGCGTCGTTCCATATTCATCCACCACAATCGCCATATGCACGTGGCTCGTCTGAAACTGCCGCAACAACTTCGGCACCGCCAGCATGTCCGGCACAAAAAGCACGTCGTGCTTCACCTTCCGCAGATCAATATCCCCCGACCCAATCACATGCACCGCCGACCCAGGCAACCCATTCGCAATCGCAATCGCCTCCCCGTCCGGCGTCTTCTCATCCGAAAACCGCAGCCGCCCCGGAATCAACTTTAAGTGCGTAAAAAGATCCTTCATGTGCACCAGCCCCACCACATGATCAAGATCCCCATCACAAAGCGGAAACCGCGTAAACTCGCTCTTCTGCACAATCCGCAGCACCTCGCCGATCGGCTGGTCCAGCGTCAGCCACGCCACTTGCGGCCGCGGCGTCATAATCTGCCGCACCTTCAAATCCCCAAAATCAAACGCACTCTCCAAGATCTCCTCACTCCCGCCCGCCACCGTCCCCTGCGCAATTCCCTCCACCACCAGTGTCCGCAATTCCTCCGCCGAGTGCGGAATCTCTCCATGAATCCCATCCGACACCGGCATCCCCAGCATCCGCAAACTCCCCTTGGTCAAAAAGCTCAATGACCAGATCACCGGAAAAAATAGATACGTAAATCCAACCAGTGGGGGGGCCAGAAACGGCAGCACCTTATCGCTATACCGAATCGCCCAGTTCTTGGGCACCTGCTCGCCCAGGATAATGTGCAGCATCGTGCTGATCCCAAACGACACCGTAAACGCCACCGCCACCTCATCCGCGTCCGGCACCCGCAAAAACACCAGCAGCGGATGCAGCATCGTCGCCACCAACGGCTCCGTCACCGCACCCAGCCCAAGGCTAGCCAGCGTCACCCCCAACTGCGTGGCCGAAAGAAACAGCACCAGCCGCCGCTTCACCGTCAGCGCAATCCGCGCAAGAATGCTGTTCTGCGCTTCAAGCTCCAGCCTGCTAAGGCGCGCACTGACCGCCGAAAATTCGCACGCGACGAAATATCCGTTTAAAACCACCAAACCAAGGGTGGCAACAATCTTCCAGAAAACGTTCACACCCACACTTGTACCGGAGGAAGCCCCAAACGTCGATTTTCCCCCTATACCCCCATCCCAACTACTTTGGCCGAAGCGCCAAAATCAACTCCACCTCACCCCGAGGCCGCGAAAGCTGCTGCGCAATCTCCGGCGCACTCCGCCCCCCATCCGCCAGCGCATAAACATCCTCATGCTGCACCCCACCCCCCGAAGCCGCCAACTTCTCATAAGCATCAATCTCCGGCGGCCCGCCCCGCGGCGAATAGACCGGCACCCCATCCACATGAATCTCACTATCCGTCAACTCTTCCAGCCGCGCTATCAGCCGGTTCGCATCATCCATCAGCGCCTGCAGCTTCGCCGACCGCGTATCTAGTTGCGCCGTCACCTGCCGCGCCATCTCCGACAACTCCACCAGCAAATTGCTCATCTCCCGTTCCACCGCCCGCTGCTGAGCCAGACTCACCTTCGGCTTGTCGTCCAGCGGGTCTTTCTTCTTCTTCATCATTGGCCGCATCACAACCACATAAAAAAGCGTGGCCGCCCCCAGCGCATAGACTGGCCAGGAATCCTTCAGTTCAGCGATGGCAAGAAATAGATTCATATCCCGGGATTAAGAGTGTGCTACATCCCACCAAAACCTGCAAGCATCCCCCCATCCTGATGGAGCGATAGCAACTGAAGGATCTGCGTCTCACCCAAATACGCCCTCCCGCTTTCCGACGCCCCACGTATGGACGAAGCTCGTCTTCGCCCTCCACCTCCCACGCCTCGACAACATTGCAATTTCCTGACGCCCCGCACACCATCTACCCAATGCTCCTCGGCATCCTCAGCGACTCCCACGACAACGCCCCCGCACTCGCCGCCGCCGTCGCACTCCTCCAGCAACGCGGCGCACAATTCTTCGTCCACTGCGGCGACATCTGCTCCCCCTCCATGCTCGACCACCTCGCCGGCCTCCCCGCCGCCTTCGTCTGGGGCAATTGCGATTTCGACCGCCTCGCCCTTCAACGCTACGCCCAATCCCTCGACATCCAATGCTACGGCGTCTTCGGCGATCTCACCCTCGACGAAAAACGCATCGCCTTCACCCACGGTGACGACGCCAAACTCCGCGACCGCATCCTCACCGAACAGCAACACGATTACCTCTTCCAGGGCCACACCCACGTCCAGCGCGACATCCACGTCGGCAAAACCCGCCACATCAACCCTGGGGCACTCCAGCGCGCCGCCGTAAAAAGCGTAGCCCTGCTCGACCTCTCCAAAAACATCCTCGAATTCCTCACCATCGAATCCCGCCGATAAAATCCCCCTCAAATTCGAAATTTGAAATACTTGAGATTCGTAATCCAAATCTGAGTCCGCCTCGCAACTCCTCACCTTTCGATTCTCCCGCCACTGCTGCTACTATAGTCCTGTGCAACAAGGCCTCGCCCATCCAGTCATCCGCTCGTTCCAGCCGGCCGACGCCGACGCATGCCGCCATCTCTATCTCGAAGGCCTCATCGGCGGCCAAATCGCCGACAACGACACCGGCATGGACATCGACGACATCCAAGCCGCCTACATGAGCAGCCCCGGCAGCCACTGCTGGGTCGCCCAAGTCCCCGGCAGCGATATCGTCGGCATGATCGGCGTCCAGCACTACGAAGACGACGAAGGCGAAATCCGCCGCCTCCGCGTCCGCGCCGACCATCGCCGCCGCGGCATCGGCACCATGCTCGTCGAAACCGCCGTCCGCTTCTGCCAGGATCACCAATATCTCAAGATCAAGCTCGACACCTTCATGGAGCGCGAGCCCGCCGTAAAACTCTTCGAAAAGTTCCACTTCAAGCTCTCGCGCGACCGCAACGTCGGCAGCAAAAATCTCCTCTACTTCTACCTCGACCTCTACACCCAGGAGTCCAAACAGAAGAAGGAGTGACCGGTTCTCAACCAGAAATATCAGTCATGTCTTCGGAGGAAGAAAACAAGCTGTATCTGGAAGGTATCCGACTGTTCAATCAGCACGAATACTTCGAGGCCCACGAGGTCTGGGAAGATCTCTGGCGCATCTCCACCGGCCTCAAGCGCCAATACTTCCAGGGCCTCATCCAGTGCGCCGTCGCCCTCGAACACTACCGACGCTCCAACCCCCACGGCGTCGTCGCCCTCCATCGCAGCTACCAATCCCGCCTCCGCGACGTCCCCCGCTTCTTCATGGGCCTGAACCTCACCGCCTTCCTTGCCAAAATGGAAGAGACCCTCTCCCCGGTCCTCGCCGCCAACCCATTGCCCGCCAAAGGCGAAGTTCACATCGACTACGCGCTCACACCCCAAATCCAATTGCAATCCACGGACGGAGAACCCACATGAAAATCGTCGCCCTCGACGGCCAAACCCTAAACCCCGGCGACAACTCCTGGGACCCCATCGCCTCCCTCGGCCACCTCGTCGTCCACTCCCGCAGCTCCACCTCCCAAATCCCGGCCCGTATGGCCGGCGCAGACATAGTCATCACCAACAAAGCCACCCTCAGCGCCGAAACCATCGCCGCCGTCCCCACCCTCCGCTTCATCGCCGTCACCGCCACCGGCTACAACATGGTCGATACCGCCGCCGCTAAGGCGCGCAATATCCTCGTCTCCAACGTCCCCGAATACGGCACCCAGTCCGTCGCCCAGTTCACCATCGCACTCCTCCTCGAACTCGCCCACCACATCGGCCTCCACAACCGCGCCGTCCACGAAGGCGAATGGACCAAATGCCGCGACTTCGCCTTCTGGAAAACCCCGCAAATCGAACTCGCTGGCCTAACCCTCGGCATCGTCGGCTTCGGCCGGATAGGCCGCGCCGTTGGAGAAATCGCCCACGCCCTCGGCATGCGCATCATCGCCACCGGCCAGGGCAAATCACCCCCAACCTATTCACCCTTCGAATTCGTAGACCTCCAAACCCTCTTCCAGCAATCCGACGCCGTCACCCTCCACTGCCCCCTCGCCACCACCAACGCCCAGATGGTCAACGCCGACCTGCTCTCCAAAATGAAACCCAGCGCGTTCCTGATCAACACCGCAAGAGGCGGCCTGATCAACGAACCCGACCTAGCCCAGGCTCTCAAGTCCAATCAAATCGCCGGCGCAGCCGTGGACGTGGTATCAACAGAACCCATCCCCGCCGCCCACCCGCTCCTCAACATCCCCAACTGCATCATCACCCCCCACATGGCCTGGGGCAGCGTAGCCGCCCGAAAACGTCTCATGCACTCCACCGCCAAAAACATCGCCGCCTTCCAGGCCAACAGTCCAATCAACGTAGTAAACCCATGATCAACCGAGCCGCACCAGGCACGCGCTTCGCCATCGCCTCCATCGCCTGCACATCAGTTTTCGCCGTCGGGTTTGCATTCGGCCTCAACCGAGTGGGCACCATCGGCGCTCTCATGTCGCCCCTGGGTTTCCTCATCGGCCTATGCGGCCTATGCGGCCTATTCGCCTCCCCCAGCCGAACCAGCGAATGGAACCTCTCCCTACTCGGCATGATCCTAAACGCCGGCATCATCGCCCTCACCATTTGGTGGATCGCCGACCACGGCCTCTGCTGAAAATCCTCAAATTTGAAATCATCACCCACAAGAAAAGGCCATCACGATTCCCGCCTATCGTCACGCGCACCCCGCTCGATCCGCACTACGCCCCCGCAATTCGTCAGCCCTTTTCTGACTCGAACCAACGCTCCAAATGCGCTCGCTTCTCAGCCCAATCCGAAGAAGTCATTTCCTTACCCGGACTATCAAGACCTCTAATAGCCCGTGCTTCCCAGTCTTCCGGCAAGACCGCTTCCGAACCAGCCGAAATGATCGCCCGGACATAATCATTAACGCTCGAAAATCCCACCTGGCGCGCCTGCGCCTCGGCCGCCGCATTCAATTCGTCGGATAGTGAAATATTGAGATTAACCACAGTCTCCTTCGATAAAAGTTTTCGTCCCGCGGCCTCGCGCTGTCAATTCGAGCCCCAAAGCAGGGTAAGTGTACTGGCGCGTACTCGCCCACCACATTCGATTCCGAAACATCAACGCCGCGCGCCCTCCGCCATCACCTTCAGCGCCGCACCCCGGTCCCTCAGAAACCGCCGCAAATGGCGCGCAAGCAACAACCGCTCAACACCCCACCCGACCAACCCATACGGAGCACGAAACGCCACCACATCCCGCATCACCGTCCCCCCATCCTTCTCCTCAAAAAAATGATCATGCTCAAAAAACGCAAACGCCCCATCAATCATCCGATCCTGAAAAAAACAAGGCGGCTCAAACCGCGTAATCCGGCTGGTAAACCGCTGCTTAATCCCAAAATGCTTCCCCTCCCAAGTCACCTCATCCCCCAGCCCAAGCAGACCGGCCGACACCCCGCCCACCACCCGCTCCCCACTCCCGGCCGTCGACTTCAAATGAGCCTCCACACTCCGCGCAAGATCAAAGCAAACCGCAACCGGCGCGCCGATCCAAGTCGAAACTGTCACTGTGCGCATGCGAAGCTCCGCAAAAAATGACAGTGCGCGATCTTCTCCACACCCGATCCGTCAAACACCGCCTATTCACCCTCCCACGCATCCAGCAGTTCCGACTCATCCCCCTCCACAATCACCGCGGCATTCAAGCCCCGCGCAATATCGGTAACCACCGCCAATGCAGATTTGGTAGCTCCAGTAACAATCAATTTCCCCTCACGATATTTAACGGAGCAATCGCCACCGGCCGTCGAAAACCCCGCCGAGCCCGCAGGCGCGCGGAATACATGCTCCACCTTGGTAAACGGATTAATCCCAATCCGCGGCGGCGTCGCAACCACAACCGAAGACGCTGCCAAATTACCCTCCCACTCGGCCATAGGAATGCCACCCCTCTCGTCCCGTTCAATCACCAGCCCACTCGCCATGCCGCACCTCGGTTACTGAAATTCAGACCAAGCTTCCATCGAAGCCAGCAATCAAGATAGCCTCTCATCGCCGACAAAGTCCACTGCCCACCCACGCTTCCCAACCGCGTGCCACGCACAAGACTCTCGCATCAAATCCACCTCAAATAAAATCCAACAAAATCAAACTTCACTATTGACATTTCCCTAACAACCCACATACAATCCCAGCAGCAGCAGATGCCCAAACCGGCCATCCCCTGCCGCCGGCAAGACGCGGCACAACACGAGGGGTCCGCCATGATCAGGGACATTCCATCCGCCCAACGTTCACTCGGTGCACCAAACCCAACCGGCACCCCACCCCTTGGACCTTGGGACTTGGTCCTTTGTTGGCCATTGGGCCTTGGTCATTCCCTCCCGTCATCCGTCTACCCCAACCTTCCCGGAAACGTCGAAACGTTCGAACCGGCCTCCCCTGAATCGCACAAATCAGCCGTCGTACTGCTTCTCCATCCCCTCGTCGTTTGGTGGTCGGTTAGTAGTCGTTTACTGGTCGGTCACAGGTCGGTTGGTGGTCGATTGATGGTCGGTTACAGGTCGGTTGGTGGTCGGTTAGTGGTCGGTTTGAAACGACCAACGACCAGCCCTGCCTCATCCCAATCATCGACCAAGCAAGCAGTTATGAAAAACGACCCGCGCCAAACCGACATCCAACTCAATTGACCGCATTTTTTCCGCCCCTCAGCACCCAGCACTCAGCGCTCAGCACTTCGTCGAAAGGGGGCGATTCGAGGGTCAAAACGGGGAGATTTTACGTCGGTTCGGGGAGATTCCGGGGAGGTTGGAGGGAGCATTCGATACCGCTTTGGGGTCGGTATTTCGAGCAGAAAGCCATCGTTCGATTGTGTACAACTCCTGTTCAAAGAGATTCTTACGTCCAATCGATCCAAAGTCACTCATGCCCAAACTCAATTTTTGCGCATTTCAGCACCCCAATGGTTCTCCCACAATTCTGCAATCTGCACTCTCCAATCTGCACTCTGCAATCTGCCTTCACCCCCATCCGCCCCTTTATCTCTCCCCCCCAATCCGGTATTTCTTCCCACGGCCTTCAAACCAATCAACCACCTAGGAGTGACCATGCGAATCCGCACCGCGCTTTTCACGCTCCTCATCGCCCTTACTACGGCGACTCTCTCCACCGCCGCTACCCCCGACAAACCCTTCCCCGCCGCCGAAGCCGCATCCCACATGACCCTCCCCGAAGGCTTCAACGCCACCCTCTTCGCCGGCGAGCCCGATCTCGTCCAGCCCATCGCCTTCTGCTTCGACCATCGCGGCCGTCTCTGGGTCGCCGAGTGCACCAGCTATCCCGCCTGGGACACCAAGGCCACCGCCACCACCGAAGGCCACGACCGCATCCTCATCTTCGAAGACACCGACGGCGACGGCAAGTTCAACAAGAAGACCGTCTTCTACGACAAGGCCGTCAACCTCTCCGGCATTGAGCTCGGTTTCGGCGGCGTCTGGCTCTGCTCCGCCCCCAACCTCCTCTTCATCCCCATCAACGAAGCCGAAGACAAACCCGCCGGCCCGCCACAGGCCGTCCTCGATGGATGGAACGTCAAAGATTCCAAGCACAACATCTTCAACCGCCTCACCTGGGCCCCCGATGGCTGGCTCTATGGCTGCAACGGCATCATGGCCCCCTCCAGCGTCGGCGCTCCCGGCACTCCCGATGATCAGCGCATCAAAATGAATTGCGGCGTCTGGCGATATCACCCCACCCGCAAAATCTTCGAGGCCGTCGCCCACGGCACCACCAATCCATGGGGCATGGACTTCGACGAGCTCGGCCAGATCTTCATCACCAACTGCGTCATCTCTCATCTCTGGCATGTCATCCCCGGCGCGCATTACCAGCGCATGTACGGCCAGGACATCAATCCAAACTCCTACGCCCTCATGCCCTCCATCGCCGACCACTTCCACTTCGCCGGCGGCGGCTGGAAAGATTCCGTCGGCAACCAGTCCACCCTCCAGGCCGGTGGCGGCCACGCCCACGTCGGCGCGATGGTCTACCTCGGCGACAACTGGCCCGACACCTATCGCGGCCAGATCTTCATGTGCAACATCCACGGCAGCCGCGTCAACAACGACATCCTCGAGCCCAAAGCCTCGGGCTACGTCGCCCATCACAACAAAGACTTCCTCCTCGCCAACGATCCCTGGTTCCGCGGCATCGATCTCCACTACGGCCCCGACGGCGGCGTCTACGTCTCTGATTGGACCGACACCGGCGAATGCCACAACTACATCACCGTCGATCGCACCAACGGCCGCATCTACAAGATCAACTACGGCAAGCCCGCCCCCGTCCAGGTCGATCTGCAAAAGCTCAGCGACGCCGAGCTCGTAAAACTTCAGCTCCACAAAAACGAATGGTTCGTCCGTCAGGCCCGCCTCGTCCTCCAGGAGCGCACCGCCGCCGGCAAGCTCGATCCCGCCACCAAAACCGCCCTCACCCAGCTTTTACAAAACGAACCCACCGTTGTGCATAAGCTCCGGGCCATCTGGACCTTGCACGCCATCGGTGCTCTCGAAGAATCCACCCTGCTAACCCTCCTCCAAAGCCCCGAGCCCTACATCCGTAACTGGGCCATCCATCTCGCCATGGAAGACAAAAAACCCTCCGCCGCCTTCCTGCAGAAGATGACCGATCTCGCCAAGTCCGATCCATCCCCCGTCGTCCGCCTAGCCCTCTCCTCAACCCTCCAGCGCCTCCCCCTCGAAAACCGCTGGAACATCGCCGCCAACCTCATCGCCCACGCTGAGGACAGCGCCGACGCCAACCTCCCGCTCCTCACCTGGTATGGCCTCGAACCCCTCGTCGCCGCCGACACGCCGCGCGCACTCGCCCTCATCGCCAACACCAAGTGGCCGATTATCCGCGAATACATCGCCCACCGCGCCGCCACCGACAAACTCGAGCCCCTCGTCAAATTCATCGGCGCAACAGCCGACGCCGACATCCAGCGCGACACTCTCCGTGGCCTCTTCGTAGCCCTCAAAGGCCAACGCCATCTCGGCGCGCCCGCCGGCTGGCACGAAGTCTCCGCGCAACTCGAAAAGTCCGCCCCCGGCGACATCCGCGACACCGTCCGTTCCATCGGCGCAATCTTCGGCGATGAAGCCTCCTTCGCCGCCCTCCGCGACATCGCGAAAAACGTCAGGCTCGATAGAGCCGAACGAGAAGCTGCTGTCGAGGCCCTCATCCTCGGCGACGATCCGCAACTCATCCCCGTTCTCCGCGAATTGCTTCCGCAAACCAGAATGCACAGCGTCGCCATTAAAGGCCTCGCCGTCTCCGATGATCCAGCCGTCGCAAAAGAAATCCTCGAAGGTTACGACTACTACGGCCCCAAAGACCAACAAAACGCCCTGCAAACCCTCGTCTCCCGTCCCACCTTCGCCCTCGTCCTTCTCGACGGCCTCGAACACAAGCACCCCGCCCGCGCCGACCTCTCCATGGCCATGCTCCGTCAGCTCGCCGCCATCAAGGACGACCAGGTAAAGAAGCGCGTCGAACAGGTCCTCGGCACCATTCACGTCGCCGACAAGAACAAAGCCCCAATCATCGCTAAATTCAAAAAGGAGCTCACCTCCGAAGTACTAGCGAATGCCAATCCGACCAACGGCCGAGGCGTCTTTGACCGCACCTGCGCTGCCTGCCACACTCTCTTCGACGCCGGCGGCAAAGTCGGCCCCAACCTCACCGGCGGCCAGCGCGCCGTCCTCGACTATCTCCTGGAAAACGTCGTCGACCCCAATGCCATCGTCGCCAAGGAATACAAAATGACCGTCGCCGTCGCCAAAGACGGCCGCACCATCAACGGCATCATCATCTCCGAAAACGAAAAAGCCCTCACCCTCCGCACCGCCAACGAAGACATCAGCCTCCCTCTCTCAGAAATCACCGAGCGCTGGGTCGCCCAGAACTCCATGATGCCCGAAGGCCTCCTCGAATCGCTAAGCCCCGATGACGCCCGCGACCTCGTCGCCTATCTCGGCAGTCCAAGACAGGTCGCCCCGCCCGCAACCCAGCCCGCCAGGCCCGCAACCGCCAAATAAAATGAACTGTGAAAGGGGTGTCCAATGAGCGAGGAAATTTTAACGCCAGTAACGCAACCACTCCTCTTCGAATGCACAACCTGCGGCCAATCCTTCCCGCCCGCTGAAATCTACAACCAGAAGGGCAGCCTCATCTGCATCAGGTGCTTTGCCCTCAAATCCGCCCAGGCCACAACCCGCCGCAACGTCAGCCGCGCCCTCGCCTCCGTCGCAATGGCGCAAATGATCGCCAAAGCCGGAGCCATCACCCTCGGCCTCATTCTCCTCCTCAACGTCAGCATCCCCATCGGCTATTTTGAAGACAATTTCTGGTGGCACCTTTTCGAGCATGCTCGACTCAGAATGTCCGTAAAAATCATCGGTTATCTCTGCGGCTATGTAACACTCGCCTCCATCGCCGCCATCATCCTCGGCACCATCATGATGGGAACCGCGCGCTCCATCTCCCTCATTGCGCTCGCCGCGCTTCCCATACTCTGCATGGCCATCGCCATGCCCCTCGTCGATATCGGCCCCGTCGAAATGTCGGCCGAAATACTCGCTCTGACAACCGCCGCAGCCCTCCTCGCCGTCGCCCGCTGTCGCTGGGTAGCCCCCCTCGATCCACGCGCCCGTAAGTGGCAATTGCCCCTCGCCATATGCCTCCTCGTCCTTCTAGCGGTCTCACTCGTCGCCCCGCTCCCGCCAGCCGTTGCGTCCGGGTTCCCCTTCATCGCCCCCATCTCAACGTGGGCCCAAAGATCCCAGTCCATCCGCACGCTCGGACTCGTGTGTGCAGCCGTCGGCGCAATCGCATCCCTCCTTCAACTTCGCGGCGTCCGCCCCGTGACATGGTTCATTATTTTGCTCGCGCTGGCGGTCTATCTCGCATCGCCTTTCCTCAGACTTTTCGCCAACTTCGCCGACGAATATGAAAAGTACAAAGCGATCTTCCTCAACGGACCTGTCATGTTCGCCGCCCGTGCCTGCAGCCTGCTTTTTGGCCTGATCGGCCTCATCGTCATCGCAATCAACGAAACCCTCATCACCGCCTTTTTAACCCGCATCGTCGAACCCGAAATCACCGGCGCCTTCCCCGTGCTTGACGTCACCCCGAACATCGCCGTCACTGCCCCCGTTGCAACGCATCCCCCAATCGACCCGCCGCTTCCTTCAAATCCTCCGCCGATTTGAACTGATCATCACGCACCTGCTCCGCCATCCACCCGATTTGTCGTGTCATGTTCGCAGTAGAAGCACAAGCATCCCTGATCCCATCCTTGTCAAACCCTTTCACCATCCGCCCAATCGAGACCCCCCATGACCCGTCAATCAACTCCAGCTTCATCGGAAATAAGTCCGGAGTCTTATACCGGACCACCGCCCCACGATCATTCACAACTTCATCGGCCCGCGCAATGTCCTCCGTGGTCGGGAGATTAAGACGATGCATCACCGCCGCCACAACATCATCGCCAAACTTCTCCCGCGTCGCCTTCTCAAGCCGCGCCGAAGAAATGGCATTCGCCACGCAGGCCCGCGCCACCTTCTCCTGGTCCGGCCCCGCCCACAAATAAAGCTTCATCACCCCGGCCGTGTCCTCCGCCAGCATCGCCGTATGCGTCTCCACCAGCAATTGCTTCGGCCCCGAAGGCCGGCTCGCCGGCGCTGTCGCACCTTCGCCATGTGCAATCAGCGCCGTGAAAATCGAACACGCGAATATAAAAAGACCGCGCGCCATCGTCTCACAGTTTGTCTTTGGGTTCCTTCTTATCCGCCGGCTTGTCGTCGTTATGAAGCGTATCCATATAGTTCGTTATCGCCTTCACCAGCTCTTCCGTCGACTTGTACTTTCCGTCCTGCACCCTCTTCGCAAACTTCAGCGTCTCCGCCGTCAGCTTTTTGCTCGATTCAATTTCCGCGTTCAGCTCTTCGTCTTCCTGACCCTCGATCATCCCCGCTACGGAAATCTTCCACAGGCCGTCAACCTTGATCATTGGAATAGAATGCTCGTCATCATCCTTCCACTTCAGGCTCGCCTTTTCCCGATCCACCTCCTCGGTCGCATCGGCGATGTCCGCCCGCGTCTTGCCGTCCAGCGCATGCACCACCTCCTGCGAGGCATCCTGCCCAAACTTCTCCATCGCCGCACCCTCGACCTTCGCCAGCGCCACATCCGCCTCGGCCATCGATCGCGCCATCTTCTCCTGCTTTTCCCCCACCGCATGATAAAGCTTCATCTCCTCATCCACGCCATCATGCTGAAGCTTCCGGTCCGCATAAAGCATCGCCTTCTTGGGCGTGCTCATCTCAGCCTCAACACTCTGTGTAGTCGGTGCAGCCCCGGCCAACGCGGGAATCGACAAAACCATCGCTGCCAGCAAAATCAGTGTGCGTTGCATGAATCCTCTCAACAAGACTCGGTTCCGATGCATATTCAGGTTAAACCACTCGCGCACGATTCACAACGTCGGGCCGATAACGCCCACATGAAGATTGCGCGATTGCCGGGAATTAACGTTGCCGTCCACCGGTTGACAGCTATGATTTGAAATTCGGTTCCTTCGTACTCATGCCTGATCCGACCCGTGTAGCGGTCGAGGCTTGATTACGCAGGATCCACTTTAAGAGGAGACTGTGATGAAACGTTCGAATCTGTTGGTTCTCGGAGTCATGGTGATGGCGATGGCCTTCTACGCCAATGCCAGCCGCGCCGCCGATACCGCGTCCAAGACCATCTCCGGCAAGTCCGCCTGCGCCACCTGCTCGGGCGTCACCGACGCCGGCCACGCCATCATGCTCGTCACCGAAGACGGCACCCGCTGGGTCCTCATCGGCGACAGCGCCAGCTACAAGGCCGCCCATGATGTTCGCAAAGAGGGCAAGGCCATGACCGCCACCCTCGCAGGCGAACCCGTCGAAAAGAAGGACGAAGCCGGCAAGGTCTACAAGGAAGTCAAAGTCTCGGACGTCAAGGTCAATGCCTGATCGTTCCCGCAGACAATCCAAACAGACACGGGCGGCCAATTTTGGCCGCCCGTTTCTTTGACCATGCACTATCGCATCGTCACGCCCACCACCATGACCAGCACAGAAACACCATACAGGCACATCACGACGAGAACCAGAATTCCGACAAACTTCCAGAAAGACTTCTGCGCTTCCAATGCCCGTTCAAGATCTTCCGCGCGTCCGCTTGCCAGGGTTTGCCCGATGAACGTAGCGTAACGGTTCAGGAAAATGCCCGGGATCACATACAATGCTCCGAGCACGATATAGACGATTCCAATCACGCTGCCGGCTGCGCCCATCGCGCGAAATGGTGTGAACGACCTATTGCCCATCGACATGGCGCCTACGAAGAACAGGCCCATTAAAATGATGAAACCTGAACCGATGAACGCCATGATCCCAATGAATCGCGCCCACGGTTTGGTCTGCCGAAGCATGTCCAACGACCGGCGCGTCACCATCATGCTGCCGGAGTTGTACGCAATCGTGTCGGCCGTCTGTGTGAACCGGCTTCCCGGCATTTCCGCTGCTGACTGAGCCCCGCCAAATATTGCAGGTATGCGCCCGGCCGGCGTCCATTCAGGAAGTGATTCGTTCCAGACCAGATCCGCAGGTTGCAGCTGCCCACTCTGCCCAAGCGACTGCAACGTCTCAAGGCTCACTGGGCCGTACTGCCGACCCGCCTGCGCATAATGCCAGTTTCCCATAGTCGTTCTCCCATATCGTCCCAATTCCCAAACGAATGGAACGCAGGATACCCGACTGGTGGCATCATGCCCAGATAATTTGCGCGTCTGGCGCTACGCCATCCGCGCCCTTCGTATTTGTCACGCTCGCGCCCGGCGAGTTGGTGATGGTCACTGTTCCATAATGGCCAGGTGTGCCGAGCAGAGACACGCGAATACCCGGGCAGTTGTCGATGATGATGTTGCCCATCTGGTTGCCTGTGCCGCTGAAGTCAATCGTAACCGGATGGATGTTGTTGGTGATGTTCAGATTGCGAAGTGTCAGCGATGCGATCTTGCCGTTCTTCACAATGATCGGCATGACGCCGTTCCCACAGTTGGTGATCGTGCTGTTCTGAATGACTACGGGAACGCCGACCGTCGCTCCACCATTGATGTGGATTCCGTCAATATGCAATTGCGGCGTGCCCGGCGGCATTTTGGTCATGTCGATCTTCACCGTGTCGATCAGCACATGATCCACAAGAATGCTCGAATAAGTCGGAATGTGATTCACGCCGAACTCCACCTGCTTGTCAGGCGAACTCGCGGTAATGTGAATCGCCTTCATGTTCAGGATGTTCTTGAACGCGAGATTGCTGACCGTCACAGGCCCATTGTCGTCGGAAATGACCCACGGCCGACGCCGCAGGACGACATCGCTATCCGTGTAAACACCGGCGGGAAGCGGCACTGTTGAATACGTCCCGATATACCCGCCCGCAACCGGCGTCGGATCGTATCGCACTGGGCTGGCTGTATTCCCGGTGACGACCGGCGGACTCACAACCACAGGCGGCGGTGAATAAGCGGCGACCGGCGCATTGCCCAGCGGGTTGATCTGAATCCAGTCAAAATTCGCCGTGACGCCGGCCCCTTCGCTCTCCATAACCAGCTTCAGAACATGCTGCCCGGCCGAGACACTGATGTTCGCGGCCCGCAACGTCTGCCAATTTCCCCATCCGCCAGTGTTCGGAGCGGCCAGGGTGCCCGTAACGTTCTTGCCGTCGACCTCCAGATGAAAGTTACCGCCCGCCCCGAGCGACGCCACACGGAAGTCCAGATTATAAGTAGCCGTCGCCGCAACCGTCGCGTTGTATTTCAGCCATTCCCCGGTATGCGTCCACCCGATCCCAAGTCCCGCGCCCGGATCGACTGTACCCGCCACGTCGACAGCCGTCCCGGAGCGATAGCTCGAGTCCCCGCTGTTGACCGCATCGTTGTCGTGATACCCAACACCTTCGCCGCCGGCCATGAAATCCTCAGCCTGGATCGTCACCAGCGTCGGCGTGGCGGGTGGCACCGTCGGAGGTACGGTGGGCGGAACAGTTGGCGGAACAGTTGGCGGAACCACAGGCGGCACGGTCGGGGGATCGGTCGGATCAGGCGGCGGATTCACCGTGATCGTCGTCACAACAACATTGCTCGGCGGA
>JBBRHH010000008.1:0-26607 GCA_038222915.1 Tepidisphaerales bacterium | reverse complement strand
GATGTTGTCCTTGTTGCTGCCGCAGTAGACTGTGGTGTTCCAGTCTACGTGGCCATCCTGGTACAGGACTTCCTGGCCGTCACCGTTGTGATTGCGGGAGTTGGCCAGCTTCTGCAAGCTGGTTGCACCCGTGATGGTGGGCTCGGCGGTCGCGCCGGTTGCACCGGGGTTTTTATCGGCCGCGATGGCACTGGCAGTCTGAGCCGGCCACTTAAGGCCCTGCTTCACGTCCGTCGAACTGGGATACGGGTTGTAGAAGCTGTAGCTGTTGACGGTGTCGTCCTTGAAGTTCGAACGGCTCTGAATGTTGGAAGCAGCCCCAGTCGAATCCTGCAAGGCATCTGGCGTTTCGGTGCTGCTGGGGCAGATGAAGTTGCCGACGCTGAGGTCCACCGTGCGGCACATGAGGAAGTAGGCTGCGGTCACGTCATTGCTACCGACCGAAGTGGTCGTACCGGCGGTATAGGCGGTCGATGCCGTTGACGCGCCGGTGAATGGACTGGCCTGGTAGGCGCCGGTGTAGACTTCCGTTTGCGTGCCGCCATTGAAGTAGGCGGTACGGGGGAAGGTTCGGTTGTCGGTGTTGTACAGGTTCAAGCTGACACCGATCTGCCGGAGGTTGCTGCCGCATTTGATGCGCTGGGCGCGCTCTCGGGCGGAGTTGAGGGCCGGGAGAAGAATAGAAATCAGCAACGCGATGATGCCGATGACGACCAGCAGCTCGACGAGGGTGAAACCCTGTCTGCCGCTCCGTTGGAAACGCTTCATAACGAAGCTCCTTTCAGATGCGTCACTCGTCGGAATGTCAAAGTCAGCCGGCCAATTCAAATAATGAACAAGGATGATGGCATGTTTTACAGCCTGGAACGCCTGCCGGTTTCTCTTTCGATACCCGCTTCGTGACAAGACTCGAAAGCCAGTCCCGACGAACACCGCCGGGGTACACACGGCCAATGGAATGAGCAGGATGCGACCTGTTTTTCCGCTCACGCTGTTGGCATTCAAGCAACGCGAAGCAAGCGTCTTAATTTCGGAGTTTGAGCGATCTGCCAGTCAAAAAATCAGATGTAATGATAATCACAAACGGAAGCTGGTTTTCCGTAAGGAAGCCGGCATGTTCCACACTAACTGGAAAGAAGAAGCGGCCCTCCTCGCGGCAAGCAGGCCGGCTCGTGTTGGCGATGGAGAGTTTTTTAAAAGGTTCGAGGTGGCGCAAAAAAACCGGCCCACTTTATAAAAAAGTGAGCCGGTGTGATCCAAATGCTAATCGGTTGCCTGATGGCAGTCGATCAGTTGGTCGAATACGTCGAGGAGCTGGTCGCGCCAGCGGCGGGGACGAGGTAGGAGTCGTCCGAGTAGTTGCAGCTCGCGCCGTTTGGCGTAGCGCCACCATCCACAAAGGCCGCGCCGGTGCCGGTACCGAGGGTGTAGATGTTGTCCTTGTTGCTACCGCAGTAGACCGTGGTGTTCCAGTCAACGTGGCCGTCCTGGTACAGGACTTCCTGGCCGTCACCGTTGTGATTGCGGGAGTTGGCGAGCTTCTGGGCGCTGGTGGCACCGGTGATGGTCGGCTCGGCAGTTGCGCCCGCTGCACCGGGGTTCTTATCCGCAGCAATGGCGCTGGCGGTCTGGGCCGGCCACTTGAGGCCCTGCTTCACGTCCGTCGAACTGGGATACGGATTGTAGAAGCTGTAGCTGTTGACGGTGTCGTCCTTGAAGTTCGAACGACTCTGGATGTTCGACGCAGCACCGGTGGAGTCCTGCAAGGCATCGGGAGTTTCAGTGCTGCTGGGGCAGATGAAGTTGCCGACGCTCAGGTCGACGGTGCGGCACATCAGGAAGTAAGCGGCCGTCACGTCATTGCTGCCGACCGAGGTGGTCGTGCCAGCGGTGTAGGCAGTCGACGCAGTCGACGCGCCGGTGAACGGGCTGGCTTGGTAGGCACCCGTGTACACTTCCGTCTTCTGGCCGCCATTGAAGTAGGCGGTACGGGGGAAGGTTCGGTTGTCGGTGTTGTACAGATTCAAGCTGACACCGATCTGCCGGAGATTGCTGCCGCATTTGATGCGCTGGGCGCGCTCGCGGGCGGAGTTAAGGGCCGGGAGAAGGATAGAGATCAGCAACGCGATGATGCCGATGACGACCAGCAGCTCGACGAGGGTGAAACCCTGTCTGCCGCTCCGTTGGAAACGCTTCATCATGATGAAGCTCCTTTCAGATGCGTCACTTCGTGGAATGTCGGAGGTGCGTCGGGCCCATTTAAGAATGAATGGGATGATTGCGTGTTTGCAGCCCGAAAAGGGCCACGCGATAGCCGTCTGCGCCTCGTTTACTCCGCTTCGTGACAGTTCAGGAAGAACAACCGGCGAACATCGCCGGATATTATTGAGCAAGGCGTAGTCAGACACGCGTCTGCTACGCTTGATCCGCCGTCAACGAATCTACCAGCTTTGCGTATATTAACAACATGAAATAATTGGCTGTGGCGGGGGAATATCGCAAAACGCCTATAAGTCGATTTGAAATCGGGACCTATCAGGCGACCCGATTTCGGTAAATTTATCAGGGCCGAGGAATTGATCAATGAAAAGGGCGGCCTGTATGACAGGCCGCCCGGGTATCGGTCAATCGGTCGTCCAGGGACTACTGGTCTGCAGGTGCAGCCAAGCCACCCGTAAACTTCCCGTCCTCCGCCGAATGTCCTGCGAGAATTTGGGCGACGTAACCGCCACGGGTCTTGAAGTAAACCAGCAGAATCAGATAACCGACGAGCATGATGACCGGGAAAAGGGTCATATTGGCCAAGGCCTTCTGGCTGCTGCTCTCTGCGGCGTCCTTGATGTGCGCCTGTTGATCGGCCGGAAGCGGCGCAATAAGTGCATCGAGTTTGTCGCCGTTGACCGTCTTGTACGGGATGATCTCGTACACCTTCTTCTCTTCGAGAAGTGACGGAGAGAGTTTGCCGTCCTGGACAGCGCCCGGGATGGTCTTGACAATGCTGTTGTCCGCGAGGCTTTGGATCTTCTTATCCGCCTGAAGCGTGCCGATGTAGGGGAAGCCCAGAACGCCGACTGCGAGCATACCGATACCAGAGATGCCGTTCAGGGTCATGGCGCCACCGCGCGGCGTCTGTTCAGAAACTACACCAAGCATCGTTGGCCAGAAGAAAGTCTTGCCGACCGCGTAGAGAGTGGCGGCAGCAAAGATCATCATTCCGGCCGCAATCGAGAGGGTGTACAGGCCGGCGATTGCCAGAACAGAGCAGACAGCAAGCAAACCAAGCGGGGACAATTTATGCACGATTGGACCAGCGAAAAATCGCAGGATCATCATGATGACCGACGTATAGACCAACACCCAGCCCGGATGAAATTTATTGGCCTTGGCGATGCCTTCCATGATGCTGGTGATCCAGCCATCGGTGCCGATTTCGGTGGTCGCCAATGGCATCATGATCAGGATCATCAGGAACAGGAATGGCCGACCCAGTGACCGGGTATAAGCGGCGAAGCCGCCGACGATCGCGACGCCAATCAGGATGAACGCGAGTTTCAGACCCGGACTGAGAGTGCCGCCGGTTGAGAAGAAGTCGATCAACTGAAGCACGACAAGGAAACCGACGACCAGTGCGCCGAGTGTGCCGAACTCAGAAAGCATCTCGCGATAGGTGACGCCGGCGGCCACGCGTTCCTGGGCGGGAAACTTCAGCGGGATCAACATGATGAAGTACACGATTGTCGGAATGGCAATCATTCCGACCTTCACCCACCACGGAACGGAATCGATGAAGATCGTGGCGATGCCGGCGACGACCAAGCCACCCGGCCAGCCCGCGTGGAGGGCGTTCAGCCATTTGGTTTTCTCGCGGCTGAACATCGTGGCGACCACCGGGTTGATGAACGCTTCGACGGTGCCGTTTGCCAGGCCGAGGATCAGGCTGCCCCAATAGAGCATCTGATACGCGGTGTGCTTGTCGCCATGCTTGGAAATGAAGAAGGCGCTGATACCCATGACAGCCCAGATCAAATGACCGAGGAACGCCATAATCATCGCGACCTTGTAGCCGATGCGGTCAATAAAGAGGCTGAAACCAATGATGGAAACCGCGAACGGCCAGATACCGATGCCGGCCAACCTTCCCGACTGCGCGGGATCAAGGCCAAATTCCGTGGCCCAGGTGCCAATCAGGAACATACGGGTGACGAATCCAAACGCGGTCGTGATAAGGGCAATAAAACAGCCCCAAAACAGAACCTTGTTCGCGGCGTCAGATGATTCTGACGGCCTCTGCGATAATTGCGACATGTTTCGGCTCCTCAGCCAGTGATAGGACGATTCAAAACGGCCGCGTATAATGACGGCGTGGGCTGAAAAATTCAAGGGTTTTAAATACCCGAATGGGCTTGTTGAGCAGTCCGATAACCCATCACAGCGCGGAAAGACGTCGTCATTGCGGCGTTTCTGGGCAAGATGGAGGTGCGTTTGCGCGTGAGTCCGCGGCTTGCTCAACGTACTTCCAACACATCCGCGGCCGTCTCACCGCGCAGCTTTTCGTCGTACACCGGGAACGCCGCAGCCGGCAGGACATGGCTTGTCCCAGCGGTTTCGGCGCGAAGGTAGTAAGTCACCTCGTGTGTACCGGCCGTCAGGTTGGTGAAAAAAGTGGCCAGGCTGGAGTCGCGAAACTCGATGTTCGCGGCCGATTTGGAATCCGCGCCGATCAGCCGTTCGTCGGCGAACTCAAAACCGGCGGGGCGGTTGTCGTTCAACATCAGATAGGACAGGGGGTGCTGCAGGTCGAGTGTCAGCCTTACCTGGATGACCTGGCCAACGGCCACGGGGCCGGCGAGCGGTTTGTCGTCGAGGGTGAGAAACTGCCGGCGAAGCTTCACGTCGGTTCCGCGCGGCTCCAGTTTGTCGAGCCGCTGTGTGCCGGCCGCGGTGATGGCGTAATGAACGGGGTTATCGCAATCGGCCAACAGACGGATGGCCAGGGCGTCGTTGGAGGCGAGCTGAGTGGAATCGAGATGCACGCGCTGGACGAGTGATTTGAGCTCCTGTGGATCGTGTGGATCGAGAATCGTCTTGCCGCCGACTGTGATTGCGACGCGCCGGGCGGTGGATTTGTCGGGCGCGAAGTGCAGCATCGAGGCCAGTGCCTCGATGGATGCGGCCGTCGACACCGTGCTGTCCCAACGCTGGCCCTGCCGCAGGTCGAGAAGCTGGTCGGCCGTTTTGCGGCAGGCGGGGAGAGCGTCGCCGAAGGCCAATTGTGCTGTGAGCTTTGTCGCGATGTCCTGTGCGGTTTTGGGCTGCCAGTCTTTGGCGACGGCCCACGCGTGAATGCCCGCCTCGCTCAGTCCAGCTTCGTGGCATGCCAACGCGATCATGCATGCGACATCGGGGGCGTCCTCGGCCAGGTCGTTTGCGAAAGCTTCCAAGGCAGGCCGGCTGACGTGGTCTGCCAATGCGAGCGCCAGCCATGCTTTTGGCACGAGCGACTTGTCGAGGTGGTGATTTTCCAATTGTGCAGCGAGGTAGTCACAGCCGAGCTTCAATGGGTCGAGATCAACTGCAACGCCCGCGATGCGGCAGCGCGCCAGCCCGTCGATCACGTAGATCGTCATGCGGTCGTTGGTCGCGTCGTGTTCCCACCAACCCCATCCGCCGTCGGCGTGCTGGAAGTTGTAGAGTCTGGCCAGACCCTTCTCCAGAACCGCCGGCAGCTTTTCTTCAACGTCGGACGGCAGGTTGAGCGAGATTTGCTGCGATGCTCGCTTAACTACGACGGCCGGCAGAAAACGGCTCATGGTCTGTTCGACGCAGCCGTTGGGATAGTCCACCAGATATCCAAGGCCCTCCATCGCGGAACCGAGCGTGGTGCGCGTGATGCTGATGCGCAAATCGCGGGCGACGAAGCCGGCCGGGAGATCTATATCTTTGGGCTTTTCAAGCGTCCCGTTGTAGGAATACTCGCGCTCCACCCCCAACGGCAGAACATTCAAAGTGCGCTCCTCGGCGTCGGCATCCTTTGCATCGGTGGCGCTACAGGAGATGGAAGCAAGGCCAACGTGTTCCATTGTGAGCCATGCCGCTAATTTGGCCGATGCGTTGGCCTTCACAATCGCGGTGCCGTGCAGCGTGATTTTGCCTTCCCCGCGATCGACGCTCCAGGTGTCGTCAACCGATTTGACGTCAGCACCTTTGACGGACCATTCGACAGCCACTGTTCGATCGGCTTCCGTTTTGTTGTGAATGAGCGCGACCGCCATCAATCGATCGCCCTCGACAGCGAAGCGGGGTACGAACACTTGAATCGCGAGCGGCTTGGAAACGCGAAGGCTGGCCCGGCCGGTTCCGATGTCGGTTTGTTTGGTCAGCGCCAGTGCGCTCAGTCGGTAGGCGGTGAGTGAATCGGGAAGCTTAAACGTTGTCTTGATCAGCCCATCCTCGCCCGCGCGCAACTGCGGCTGCCAGGTCGCGGTTTCCCGGAAATCCGTGCGAAGGCGCGCAAGTGGCAAGTTGGTGATCGGCCGCTCTCCTAGGATGAACGCCAGAGGATTTACCGACGGACGTGGCTGCATGAGCGACTCGGGGCTTCCGCCATTGGTTGCTTTCTCCATCGCCTTCATCGCCTGGGCCTGTTGCTTGGCCATGTCCATGGCCACCTGCTGGCGATGGATGCCGTCGTCGTGCCGCCCGATGCTGCTGCGCCAGGTCTTTTGCGTGTAGCGGCGCGGTTCAGCGGATGTCGTGAACATGTGCGCGATGGAGCCGAGATTGTCCTCGCCGAAGCTGAAAATGCTTTCGTCCACGGCCGAAAGCGAAACCTCCGCTGGCCGCGGCTTGCCTTGCAGATCATTCACCTGAATGGTGACAGCGACATCTTCGCCCGGCCGGTGATCGGCGCGGTCGACTTTAACGTCGACGTGCAGTTTTTCGCCGGATGCCACTGCCTGTGGATCGGCGACATCAATTCGGCACCAGCGCGGATCTTCGCCTTGCAGGTCTTCAAGCTTCTTAGCTTCCTGCGCGAGCCGGGCGCGGTCGGCCCTTTGGACGGCGTGTGCGTCAAGCTGCTCCGATGGATTCAGGATCCGGCCCTGGAGATAGAAGTTTGGCGCGTGCCGCGCGATGATCGGAATCTGCACGACCCGATAGTGACCAGCGCCGGCCTTTGGCCGGATAACGGCGTAATCGACCACCGTCCGGCCTTCCATGGTGAACAGCAGCCGCGGTGCATCGCAGGGACAATAGACCAGCACGCGGAGCGCATCGCCGGCGCGCGCATGTTGCGCATCGAATAGCGCCCACAGGTTCTGTTCCGGATCGTCGAAGCGATTGTTTGTGAAAAACGAATCAGCGCCGTTGTTGTCCTCGCCGGCATAGGCCGTAAGGTTGACCCATTGCGGGCCCTCGTCCTCTTTCTCCGGATCGCCGGTGGCGTTGAAATGCTCCTTCCCGCCGTAGACGAAAATTCGGCTTATCTCTTTACCGGCTTTGAGTGAGTACCAGCCCGGCCGGTGAAACTGCGCCGTCACGGTGTCGACTTGCACCTCAAAAGTGACGATGATGCTCTTGCCTTCGCGAATCTGCTCGGCCGTTACCTTTTCCCCGCCCGTCTTGATCTCGAGCGATTCATCGACAGCGATAAACCGCGGAATCGCCGACAGCAGCCCAGTGCCGCGAACGTTCTTGACGGGCAAGGCAACATTGGTTGCGGCGGACGCGCTTGCGGTCCGGCCCGAATCGTCGGTCACCGAGCAGATCAACACATACTCCCCGTCCTCGAGAGTTGTGGGTATTGGGACGACGGCGTTCGCAACGCCCCTGGCATCAAGCATCTGCCCTTCGAGCGTTTGGACCGGCTTCCACGATTCCTTGCGCATCAGCCGCACATCGAATTTTCCGCCGGCGACCGGCTTGCCGAAGTAATAGGCGCTCTGGACGGAAAGTTTCAGTTCTTTTTTATCTGTGATCGTTCTTGGTATGCCGTCCAGCTTTACTTCAAAATTGGGCCGTCGGTAAAACTTGACGGAGAAGACGGACGGCACGATTCGTTCCGCGCCGTTGATGTTGACGCGCAATGTATAAAGCCCCGTTTGGCTTTCGGTGTTCAATGTCAGCTTGCCGGCGGCCGTGCCGAAATCATTCAGCTTCAGTTGGCCATCCGCCACGCGCCGGCCTCGGGGGTCGATGACGGAATAGTTGCATTCAGTATCAACAGCATAGAGGCCGAGATTGGACGCGAAGTTGAAGTCCTCTTCACGAAACGGCGTGTCGGAGGGATTGGTTGCCGCAGCTCGATCCAAGAGTTTCCGCACGATCATTTTGAACTGCACGTCCTGGCCCGGACGGTACGTCGGCCGGTCAGTATACGCGGCCACGACGCACCGGTCGGCGTAAACCTGCGCGGACCGATCGACTTCCGCTGCTCGTTGCAGCATCTGCCGGCCGATGTCCATGGCGAACATGCGGCTGAAGGGCGATACATAGATTCCTTCAAATAGGTCTCCGAAGCCGCCGATAGCATATCGGCCGTCCTTCTCAGCGATGATCGCGCGATCTCCACCGGCATATATCCGCGCAAAGGCGGCCCCCGCTTTGTCGGTTACCGCAGGCGTCAAGGCCTCGCGCGCCGTGATGGTTGCACCGTCCACCGGTTCCTGCCCGGCCGAATCGCTCACCAGCGCGAAAACACCATCGCGACAGCGGCGCAGCGTCAGGCTGAGCGGATCGACCAGAATCGGCGCACACGCCGACTGTCCGTTGCTTTCGGCCACCAGGACATAAGCGCCTGGTTTTGCGAGCATCTTTGCAGGAATGGTCACGATGCGATCGGTTTGCCAGGAGCTGGCGCGGCCGTCGTTCCTTCGATAGCGGTATTCGATCCGGTCGCGATAATGCGCGCACGCGTCATCGTAATATTCGGCCTCTTCATCGTCGGAGAAGTCGTCGTCACTGCCATGAGCGTCGCGCACCCAGCGCAGGTCATCGCTCAGTACGGGGAGTTCGCTTATCTGTGCGTCCCACCGAGTAACCAAATCCTTTTCCTGCCATTTGGGTAAGTCGGGGCGGGCACTACGCTCCAGTCGATCCAACCTCGCGAGCTCCTGCTGCGCCTGGGCTTCCATCTGCACGTGTTGCTCGGATTGCAGTCCATAGTCGCGATACATGAAATCGTCGCCGATGCGGTCGGCGACGGCGAGCAACTCGGCCGCGTTCTGAACGCGATACAGCTTAAATGTAATCTTCTCCGCCGACCGGGCGTCGATGACCAACGGCCCATCATGGGTCGCGGAATAGCCGCCAAGGATGTCCATGGTGAGAACGGTGTTGTTGCGTTTCAGATCTGCCGCCCAGCGATGAGCTGAATGTTTCGGGTCGCCATCGCCAATGCTTTCCAGAAGCTTGATGGCCCGCGCGATGTCGCGGTGCGACGGGTCGTCCAGCCGCCAGAACGGCTTTTCATCGTCCTTCTCAGGAGCATCAACGAGTTTTTGCGTCGCCGGCCTGGTTGTGAGCGATGCACGGGCTTCGGCGTGCATCCACGTTTCGCCGGTGTTCGCCGGGAGCCATCGCCCATCGTCTCGCGGATCATCGGCGTGCCTCACCCGATCGAGTTGCTTAAGTTGCCGCTGCCCCTCTGCTGCTGCGTAGGGAGCTTGCCAGCTAAGGTGCGGACGAATCAGCGACATCGCGGCCATGTACCGCACATCGGCCGGCATTTCCGCATCGTCGTAAATCGACGCGATGACCTTCGCCAGCTTGAGCCGTTCCTCAATCAATTTCTCGCCGGCGAAGTCGTCCAGCAGGCTGCGCTTGTCGGTGATTACTCCATCTCGGCCGACCATGCATGCCCGCAATTTGAGCTTTCCCGCGCGGATATCGCCGGTGAAACTGAACGCGCCGCTTTCGGTGGAAAACGTAAGCGCGTCGGAAGTCAACGTTTCAGCCACCGTCGCCAGCCCTTTGACCGTCACGCGGCCATTCCCGGTCAGCTGCGCGAAGTTGCCATCTCGCATCACCACCAGTCGATCGCAAGTGATGACATACGTTTCCAACCCAACGCGCACATTGCCTTCGAAGGTGGTTGTCGTGGCAAGGTTGGATTTGGTCGCCGCGGTAACTTCCATTTCGGTCGCGGGCGGCGCAACCTTATCGAGCGCCGGCGGTGCATTGACGAGCGCCACTTCGCTCTCCAGCAACGGCTTCACAACCAGATCCCAGGCGCGCTTCTGGCCGAGCTGATTGAGCGTTGTTGCCAGCGCGTTCGGATCGCTTAAATACGCGATGCTGCTGGCGGCGTTCCGAAGTGCGGCCGCCTCGTCCTTTCTCTCAAGAAGATTCAAAGCAAACAGTCGCTCAACCAGATGACGCGACGACTTGAGATAAGACCCACGCAGACGTTGCCGGCAGGACTCCAGTTTTGTCGCGCCGGCGTCGTCGCCGGCGCCATGAAGAAATTCGATCTCACGCGACAGCGACCGATCCAGGTCCTGAAGAGCGTGCAGCGGACCGTAAGAGCGTGCGCGAATGACGGCCAATCCAGCCTGTACATCGGGAACATTCTGACTGCGCAGCTCAGCCAATTTCGCGGCTTCCGCTCGAACAGTTGGGAATTCGTCAAAAGGCCCGACCGCATCCGCGACGGCCAGCATCCCGGCGCGGTCCTGGCCAGTCGACGCGAGGTAGAGTTTATAGAAATTAGCCCACGTGGATTTAGGGAGCGACGCAACCTGATCCTGAAAAGATTTCGCCCGCGTTTCCGTGACAGGAAGCATCTGCCAACAGCCAAAGTCATTGACGATGGGCTGTGTGGTCGCTGCGCGCACACCAGTAGCCATGAGCAGGACTGCGACTAAGACGAATGGCGTTCGGAATGGCATGAACTTCTCCCGCGATTTGTAGTGCGTCAACGTCATTTTGCGTCGAGCAATCCCGCGTAATCCTTCAGCGGTACAAGGGGTTTGGTGCCGGCGTCGATCACCGGACCCGAATAGTTCACGGTGTAATGTTCGTGTTCCAGATGCGCGATCGCCTCCACTGGGCGTGATCCCTGATGATGACGTTGCCGGATGAAAAGCATCACCCCCAGTCCAATCGCGGCGGCGATTCCCGTGATCTGAACGATCCTCCACCGCGCTGGCGTGGATGGACGCGGCGCAATTTCCTCCTGCATCGCAACGTGGATGCGAAGCATCGCCTCCGCCGACAGCATCGGCCGGTTATCGCGCAATTGCTGACCAAAATGCGTTAACTCCGGGTCGACCGGTTCCGGCCAGCCTTCGGTCAGAGATTCATCTTCCTGATTTTCTGCCATCGTTGGATACCTCCGCCGTCTCCATCAAGTCTCGAAGTTGCTTGAGCGCCCGATGCACAAGAACGCCCACGTTCGATGCCGACAATCCTGTCGCCGTGGCGATTTCCACATTCGACATGGCTTGAAAAAACTTCATGTAGATCAGTTGCTGATGTTCTTCACTCAGTTGCGCCAGTGCTTCCTGCATTTCGCCGGCTGTCTCACGTCCAGCCGCCGCGTCCAGTGGCGACTCCGCCGGATCGACCAGATCGTCATTGAGTGGTGCATAGATCCTTCGATCGCGAAAATGCCGGGCCACTTCGCTGCGGACGATCGCCCAAAGCCACGCTTCCGGCGACGAACGGCATTCGCCGAATTTCGCCGCCACCGTCACAAAAACACGCGACGTGATCGATTCGGCCGCCGCGCGATTGCCCACCCGGGCAAGCACGTAGCTGCCCACTCCGCCAGAATAGACGGCGAACAGTCGCTCGATTCCTTCCCGGCGGTCATCCAGCGGAAACCTCCTCAACCGTCCCAATAGATGCGCAAGCCCCGGTGTCATTACAAACAAAACAGAATGCTGTGTGAAAAGGGCAAATGATTGCTTCGCGCGCCCGCGACGTTTACCCTCCTGTTCCATGGAAGAATTTGAATCCCAGACCGAACGCGTTGAAGAACAGGCCCACGAACACGCCCACGAGGCGCGTGATCCGTGGATCAGCATGGTGGCGCTCAGCGTCGCCATTCTCGCGGCCTTCGCTGCCGTGGCCGGGATGATTTCCGGTCACAATATCAACGAGGCGATGCTCGAGCAGATGGAGGCCAACGACAAGTGGGGCCACTATCAGGCCAACAGCATCAAGGCGGGCGGAATCGAAAATCTGGCGGCCCAGCTTCAGGCCATGGGGAAGGAACTACCGGAAAGCCGCAAGGCGAAGCAGGCGAAGTATGAGGCCGACAAGGAAAAGCTGAAGAAGGAAGCCGAAACGCTGGAACACGAGGCGGCCGTCTTGGTTCACCGCCATGTCATCATTTCTTACGGCGTAACGATGTTTCAGGTGGGAATAGCCATCGCCGCCATTTCCGCATTGACGCGTCGAAAACCCGTCTGGATGTTGGGGCTGATCTTTGGATGCGCGGGGGTCGCGTTCCTTGCATATGGGCTTGCCGCTTCGGCCGACCATTTGGCGCCGCGCGACAAGCATGCAGAAACTGAATCCGCACACGTTTCGCCCGAGTCGTCGCCCGGCTAAACTTCGGTCATGGCTCCAACAGTCCTCATTCTCCGCACCGCCGGCACCAATTGTGATCAGGAGGCTGCGTACGCCTTTGAACTGGCCGGCGCTCGCGCCGGATTCCTGCATATCAACGCGCTTCTGGCGGATACGTCCGCGATGGATCGGTATCAGATGCTCGTCTTGCCCGGCGGGTTTAGCTATGGGGACGATATTGCGGCCGGCCGAATCCTGGCGAATCAAATCCGCCATCATCTTGCCGAGGCGATGAGCCGGTTCATCAACGCCGGGAAACCGATCATTGGCATTTGCAACGGCTTCCAGGTGCTGGTGAAAACGGATCTCCTGCCCGGCGCCTTGGCCGGTCAGCAGGGGCAGACCTGTACGCTCGCTCATAATGATTCGGGTCGGTTTATCGATCGCTGGGTGAACCTGGAAGTGCGGCCCAGCAAGTGCATTTGGACGACGGGGCTGACGAATCTGGAACTGCCGATTGCACATGGGGAAGGGCGATTTGTTCCGCGAGACGAAAAGGTTCGCCAAGCCTTGAAAGACAATGGTCAACTCGCGCTGACTTATGCAGGCAACCCCTAGGGCAGCGTGGATGACATCGCCGGAGTTTGTGATTCAACCGGCCTTGTTTTTGGCCTCATGCCGCACCCGGAGCGCTATGTCGATCCAACCCAGCACCACTCCTGGACGCGCCAGCGCCCTCTGCCCGCGGAGGGGCACGGATTACAAATCTTCCGAAACGCGGTTCGACATGTCGAATCTGCCGTAGGGGTCGGGGCCTAGGCGCGCTCGGCTGTCGTTTGGACGACGGAGCATATATCCCATACACTTTAATCGATACCGGTTCGCCAGATTCCCTATTGCGGAGAAAGCGACACTGGTCCTACAACGTTTGCTGGTTCGCCATCGTGCGATGGTGAACACCGCACCGGGATAGATTGGTGCGGATGCGGAAAGAGTGCTTCGCAGCAGCACTCCTCCGCATGGGTCGGCCTGATGTACAGGCTGCCCAAGGGCGAAAGGCCTGAAGGCCGCGATCGCGCGGCGAAGACGAAGGAGGTCTCCATGTTGCGTAAGTTCTTGTTCGTAGCGGCTTTGGCGCTCTTGCCGGCGATTGCCAACGCCCAGCCTCGTGCCCAGGATTGGGAAATCACCCTCGGTGGCAGCGGAAGCAACAACCGCGGTTTCACCCAGGCTGATTTTGCCGTCAATGGCAGCATCGGCTACTTTTTCACGCCTCAGCTTGAGGTTTCGTTGCGTCAGGGCATTTCGTATGCCGACCATAACAACGGAACTGACTGGCTCGGGAACACCCGCGGCGCGGTGGATTACCACTTCACCAACCTGTTTGGCAAGTTCGTGCCATACGTCGGTGCCAATGTCGGTTACGCCTATGGCGAAAACTTCAACGACACCTGGGAAGCGGCTCCGGAAGCCGGGCTGAAGTTTTATGTCCATGAGCGGACCTTCCTTTTCGTCCAGGGCGAATACCAGTTCTTCTTCCGCAACGGCGGCGGCGCTGGTGAAGGTTTCAAGCATGGCCAGTTCATTTACTCGCTGGGCATCGGCTTCAATCTTCCCTGATGCCAGTCGATTCCAGTACCGATTTGATTGTGCCGGGCCTCTTTTTGAGGTCCGGCATTTTTGTTGGGGCCGTAAAGCAGGAGAAAAATCTTGACAGGGTGTGCGGTGCGCGGCGACATTGGATTTTGATGTTGATCGGTTGAGTTTTTTGCCGGGAGAAGCGATGACGCGGATTTGGAAGTCTTGTCTGGTGTTGGGTGTGTCGTTGTGTGCAGGTTCGCTTTGGGCGGCCGACAAGGTCGTGTTCAAAGTCGCCGCGGAGCCGGGGGTGGCGTGGAAGTTTGACCAGACCCAGGACAGCAGTTCGGACAACAAAGCGACCAGCGGGGGGCAGGCGCAGCAGTTCACCAACAAGATGCACCAGCGCCGGGCCGGGAAGGTGGAGGTGTTGAAGTCGACGGATGGGGTTCCGACTTCGCTGAAGATCACTTTTGACGAGAGCTGTGAAGGAACGGCGGACATGACGGGGCGGCCGCAGCAGAAGGTTCCATTCGCCTACGCGGGCAAGACGGTCACGATCACGCGCGGCGCGGATGGGAAGGTGACCGATGATTTCGAGGGCCAGGTCGATCCGGGGTCGGCGAACGAGCTGCATTCGATGATCGAGCAGGAAGGAGTGATCTTTCCGAAAAATCCGGTGGCGGTGGGAGATGAATGGCCGGCGGATGCGGCGGGGCTGGCGAAGCTTTTCCAGTTGCAGGGCCCCAATGACAAGGGTGGGATGACGCTGAAGCTGCTCGGGGTGAAGGATGTAGGTGGACGGCCGACGGCGGAGGTAAAGGTTTCGCTGGCGATGTTCAAGGACCAGCAGGGGATGAAATTCAAGATGATCTCGCAGGGAACGGCGCTGGTGGATCTGCAGACCGGGCATGCCGTCAAAACGGATATGAAGGGGACCAACTCGATGACCGGTGATCAGAATGGCCCAGGCCCGGATGGACAGCCGATGGCGTACCATGTGGAGGGAGAGGGGACGCTGGTTACTGCGTCGGTGTCGGACTTGATCGGCGGCGGTGGCGTGGCGGCGGTGGTTGGCCCGAAGCCCAACCAGGATCCGCCGATTAATCCATTGGTCAACCCGCTCGCAAATCCGCTGGCGTCTCTGGCCGGGAAGTATTCGGATGGAAAACTGACGGTGGACCTCGTGGAGGCGGGCGGAGCGTTCGCCGGGACGTTTATGCTGGGCGACAAAAAGTTTCCGGCCACAGCTCAGAAGAAGGGGGCGGCAGGACTGACAGGTTCATTTGAGGTCGGGGCGGATAAGTTCGATTTCACCGCAACACTGGAGGGGGACACGCTGACCCTGGTGAGCGGGAGCACGACGTATAAGCTGAAGAAGGCCGCAGTGAACCCACTGGCTACACCGCCCAATCCGCTGGGAAACCCATGATTTTGTGCGACCTTATAGGTTGTTCCATTCTCCGTTGAAGACTTCGGTGGCCGGGCCAGTCATGTAGACATTGTTGTCAGATTCGCGCCATTCGAGGGTGAGGTCGCCGCCGGGCAGATGGGCGAGAATTTTCCGATCGGTGCGGCCTGTCAACACTCCGGCGACGCAGACGGCGCAGGCGCCGGTACCGCACGCCATGGTGATGCCGCTGCCCCGCTCCCATGTCCGCATGGTGACTTCGTTTTTCGAATGGACCTGAACCCAGTGGGCATTGATTCGGCGGGGAAACGCCGCGTGGTGTTCGATCAGGGGGCCCAGATAGTTGAGGTTGGGCGAGTCGATATTGCTCACGTAGATGACGGCGTGGGGGTTGCCCATGGAGATGAAACTCGCGGTGAGAATGGTGGTGTCCTGCACCTGCTGCTCATAGGCGGCCGAGTCTTCGTCGGTGTTGGGGGAGATTTCCAACTCCCACTCTTTGCCGAAACGCCGCAGGAGATGGTGATCGCTAACGGGGATTTCAGGGAGCGAGAGGGTGGGCTCACCCATTTTTACGGTGACTTGTTCGACCTTGCCGTCTTTGGTTTGCAGGTCGAGGGTGAGGACGCCCCGGCCGGTCTCGACCTTCATGGGGTTGGCCTGTGTAAGGCCGTGGTCGAAGGAATATTTCGCAACGCAGCGGACGCCGTTGCCGCACATTTCCGATTCGCTGCCGTCCGCATTGAACATCCGCATGCGGACGTCGGCCTTGTCGCTGGGGAGAATCATGATGAGGCCGTCGCCGCCGATCGCGGTGTGGCGGTCGGAAACTTTGCGGGCAAGATCGGCCGGGTCGGCAACGGATTCCACGAAGCCGTTGACGTAGACGTAGTCGTTGCCGATGCCGTGCATTTTGGTGAATCTCATGGTGGGCAATGATAGCGGAACGACGCAGTAGACGCAGTGCGGGCACTTGCCCGCGACCTCCCGATGATCACCCGCCCGCGCGCACAATCCGCGGCGCTCTTCATCAATCGCCCGCCCGGCCGCCATACCCCTCCCGCGCCGTCTGACCTACAATATCCAGCTTACAAAAATGTCCAAAAAATCCTTCTATATCATCGACGGCCACGCCCAGATCTACCGGGCCTATTTCGCTCCCTTCCGCGAGCTTACCAGCCCCACCGGCGAGCCCACCAAGGCAACCTTTGTCTTCACCCAGTGGCTCATCAACCTCATCCAGCAGCGCAAGCCCGACTACCTCGCCATGGTCATCGACAGCGGCGGCGACGAGGGGGTCTTCCGCAAGGAAATCTTTCCGGAGTACAAGGCCAACCGCCAGCCCAAGCCCGCCGACTTCCCGGTTCAGGAACAGCGCATCCTGAAAATCGTTCGCGACGCCAAAATCCCCGTCTTCGAAAAGCCCGGCTTCGAGGCCGATGACATCATCGCCACCATGGCCAAAAAGCTCTGCGAGGACGACTGGCAGATCTACATCGTCTCCAAGGACAAGGACCTCCGGCAGGTTCTGCGCCCCTGCGTTGCCATGTACGACATGCAGAGCGGCGATGTCATCGACGCCGCCCGGATGGAGGCCGAGCAAGGCTACACCCCCGCACAGGCGATCGACGTGCAGACCCTCATGGGCGACGCCATCGACAATGTCCCCGGCATCCCCGGCGTCGGCCCAAAAACCGCCGCCATGCTCGTAAACAAATACGGCTCGGCCGAGGCCGTCCTCGATCACCTTCCCGAGCTCACCCCCAAGATGCGCGAAAACTTCGACAAGTATCGCGACCGCCTCACCATCGCCCGAAAGCTGGTCACGCTCAAGGACGACGTCGAAGTTGAGTTCAACGCCGAAATGTGCTGCCACCACACGATCAACGTCAGCGCCTTCAGCGACAATCTCAAGGAGCTCGGCTTCGCGAGCCTCCTGAAGCGGGTGTTCGAAGCCAAAGACCGCCCCGCCGACGTCCCCGCCTACCGCAGCGGCCTCTTCGATCACCTCCCCGCCGAATCAGTGCCCGCGCTCGAAGTCCCCGGCGCAGCTCCCCAGTCCGCGCCAGCCCCGCCCGTCGATCGTCCCCCCCTCGCCACTGCCGCCGGCTGCTGCTACACGCTCGTCAATACCGAGGAAAAGTTCGCCGAATTCCTCGCCGAGCTCCGCCAGCAGAAACGCATCGCCTTTGACACCGAAACCGATGACCTGGGCGCCATGCAATCCAACATGGTCGGCCTCAGCATGAGCTGGAAGCGCGGCACCGGCTACTACATCCCCGTCCTCGGCCCGCTCGGCGCAAAATTCCTCACCACCGACCAGGTCCTCCCCGCCCTCAAGCCGATCCTCGAAGACCCTTCCATCCAAAAGGTCGGCCACAACATCAAGTACGACCTCCTGGTCATGCGCCGACTCGGCATTATCGTCCAGGGCGTCGTCCTCGACAGCATGGTCGCCGCCTTCCTCATCGACGCCAGCCGCTTCAACTACAACATCAACGATCTCGCCAAGGACCTTTTGGGCTTCCAGAAAATCACCACCGAAGCCATGCTCGGCAAAGGCAAAAATCAGACCTCCATGGACCGTGTCCCGCTCGAAGAAATCGCGGCCTACGCCTCCGAAGACGCCGACATCGCCCTCCGTCTCGCCGATCTGCTCGATGAAAAGCTGAACAAAGTTCCCGCCCTGCGCAAGCTGTGCGACGAAGTCGAAACGCCGCTGATCGATGTGCTGGTCGAGATGGAATACAACGGCATCGCCGTCGACCCCGACATCATGAAGCAGCAGAGCGAAGTTCTTTCCAAACGGGTGGAAGAGCTCCACGCCAAAATCATGTCGTCGGCCGGCTGCAACTTCAATCCCGACTCACCCAAACAACTCGCCGACATCCTCTTCAAGCAGCTCAAGCTGAAAGTCGTCAAGCGCACCAAGACCGGCCCAAGCACCGATGTACAGGTCCTCGAAAAGCTCGCGGATGTCCACGAGTGCCCCAAGCTCATTCTCGAATACCGCAGCCTCGTCAAGCTGAAAAACACCTACCTCGACAATCTCTCCGACTACCTAAGCCACTGCGACAAAAAGATCCACGCCAGCTTCAACCAGACATGCGCCGCCACCGGCCGGCTCAGTTGCAGCGACCCCAACTTACAGAACATTCCCATCAGAACCGACGAAGGCCGCCGCATCCGACTCGCCTTCGTGCCCGGCGACCGGCTCAACAATGTGCTGCTCACCGCCGACTACAGCCAGATCGAATTGCGCGTCCTCGCCCACTTCACCGAAGAACCCGCCCTCATGCGCTCATTCGAGGCCGATGAAGACGTCCACAAGACCGTCGCCGCCGAAGTCTTCGGCGTCCCGCTGGACCAGGTCACCAAAGCCCAGCGCAACCAGGCCAAGATCGTCAACTTCGGCATCATCTACGGCGTCAGCGCCTTTGGCCTCGCCCGCCGCATCGAAGGCATGACCGTAAAATCCGCCGACGAGCTGATCAAAGCCTACAACAGGCGATTCCCCAGCATCGCCAGCTTCCTCAACAAGTGCGTCATGGAGGCCCAGACCCACGGCTTCGTTGAAACCATCCTCGGCCGCCGCCGTCCCATCCTCGAAATCAACAGCCCAGTCCTCTCCATCCGCAACGCCGGCGACCGCATGGCAATCAACAGCGTAGTTCAGGGCTCCGCCGCCGACCTGATCAAGATCGCCATGAACAGGGTCCACGCCCGCCTGAAAAAAGGAGGCAGCCCCAGCAAACTGCTCCTGCAGGTCCACGACGAACTGGTGCTGGAAACGCCCGCCGCCACCGTGGAGCGCGAAGCGCAGATCGTCCGCGAGGAAATGACCAGTGCAATGACCCTGAAAGTCCCGCTCAAAGTCGAAGTCGGCTGGGGCAAAAACTGGGGAGAAGGCAAATGACCGATCAACCCCCCTTCGAGCTCGAACCCGCCAGCGGCATCCAGCCGGTAGCGGACGATCGTCCGCGCATGGACGAGCCCCTACCGGTGCGCCTCCTCACTGTCGCCGACGCAACCCTCCCCACCCAGACAGGCCTCGAAACCAAACTCGACGCCTTCTATGTCACCCTCCTCGGCTTCGCCCGCGACACAACCGATGCGGAAATCAGCTACCGCGCCGAAAACTTCCGCCTTCATTTCCGCTCACACGAATCCCTGATCGTCCGCGAAGACTTCCGCGCCCTGCAGATCGAAATAAAGTCATTGCAGGAGGCCGAGCACAAACTGCACGAAGCACAGATCGAGTACGTCCGCCAGTGCTCGCTAACCCCCGGCGTCGAACGCCTGGTGCTAAAAGACCCGGCCGGCAACTGGCTCGAACTCATGGAAGTGCGGCTCGTCTGAATTCAGCTCAGCGTCATCGCCAGAAGCACAGTCACCATGAAATTATTCAAAGAATGTGCAGTCATCGGCGCAATAATCGACCCCCGCCACTCGCGCAATGCCGCCAGCACCAGCGCAATCGCAATCAGCACGGGAACGCCGCTGATGCCCTGCGGATGAATCACCGCGAAGATCGTCGACACCACCAGGGACGAAACAACCCAGTGCCATTTCTGCCGAAGGTGGTGCAGAAGCAATCCCCGAAACATCGTCTCCTCAATAATCGGCGCAAACACACTCGCCAGCATCAGGATCTGGAGGGTGGTCACAAACCTGCCATCAAACTCAAACACGACCGGATGCGTGCCGCGTCCGGCCTTCGTTTCCTGCAATAACTTCGACAAGTACGCAGCCCCAACAATCAGCGGCACACCGGCGATGTATCCGACAATGCCAAAGAAGAATTCCCGCCAGAATCCCTGCCCGCGATGCCAGCCGATCGATTGCCGCAGATCATTTCCGCGAACGCCGCGCAGCCAAACCCAGAGCAGCGCAAGCATTGGTGGAAGCGCCAGCAGGAAGTTTGCCCTGAACCCAGGATGCGGCACAAAATAATGAACGACAAACGGCATTGCCGCCATCGCCGCCATATAAACGGCGAACCCCTCCAGGCACGCAGCCCCCACTGGATAATCAGCCCGATACCGCGGGCCCATAGTTCCCGATCCAACCTTTATCGCCGCAACGATCAGCAGCACAACTCCCGCAAAAAACGCCGGCAATCCAATCCCCACAAATGCAATGCCCGCCTTTGCGGCCCGCGCCGCCGGTGCGAAAGCCGCCATGCGTTCAGAATTGTCCGCCGCCAGCCCATGCGCCAAGGCCACCTTCGCATACCACCCATGATTTTTCAAAATGCGTGCCCTGTCCTCGGCATTGATCGACGCCGGCCCAGCCTCATAGATGGCCCGAAAAATCCTCGCATCCTGCGCGAGCGGGTCCGATAGGCTGTTCTTCAACAGCTTGTCGAACAGCGGCGTCACCTCATCGCCCAGTTCCACCAGGATCGGGATTGATCGAAGCTGCTGCGTTGCTCGCTGCTCCGGATCGACCGGCATGGCGGCCGTCTGTTCAATCGTCGCGCGATACTGCGCGGCCGCGCTCTTGTCGGCGGATATCTTGGACAGCAACGAGTCGGTCCCAATCGCCTGCCGGCTCAAGATCTTCAACGTAATCGAAGCCGTCGCGTCCTCTTCGCGCTGCTGCGACTTCTTCGCGTCAAAGTGCAGGATGCGCGACGCAATCGTTCGCAGCCCCATCACCCACACCACCGAAACAACAATCACCACCCAAGCAATCGCGGTCGCCACCGGCTGGCGCGGTCGCGCCGATCGGCTATAGCCCACCGGCAAAGGGCGCGGCATCTGTGGAAGGAACATGCTCACGTTCGCGATGATATGCGCTGGTCACTCGCCCGCATACGCCTCGCGCTCAAATGGATTATCCCGATACGGATTCTTCCGCGTGATCGCCAGCCAGAGCGAGGAAAGGAGATAGGCCGGAAGAAAGAACGGCCCCCATCGCTCGCACTGCCGGACATGCACGCGTTCATGCGACCGCGTCAGGTCATGCAACAGTTCGTCGCGCGCCAGCACCACATGTCCGAGCGTCATCGCCGAAGCGCCCCCTTTGAGAAAGGTGCAATATCGAAGAAATCCACTCGAAGCTCCGCCGGAAATCTCTAGCACGCCCGTGTGGACGCGCGCCCTCCCACCCGTGATCAATGTGAAAGGCAGAAACAACAACCCAACACAGGTTGTCGGCGAGGCCCAGAGATAGACCAGAAACCGTCTCATGTTACACCCTGAATATCGCCCCCATCCGCTTCCCGAGAAACGCGTTGGCCGACAAAATCGTCAGCGTCAGCAGCACCATCGCCCAGACGCCAAGGGCGCTCGCGATATACACCCCATCCCCCAGCCGCTGGAACAATTCATAGATCGCCTTGGTAATCGGCCAATAGCTTTGCTTCTGCGCGAGGATCAACGAATCGCTCACCTCCAGCATCGCAAAGGCAAAAGCCAATAGCGCCCCCGCAATCAGATTGGCCGCAATAAGTGGAATGGTAATCCGCCGGAGCGTAAGCCAGTTGGAAGCCCCAATGTTCTTGGCAGCCAATTCCAGATCCACCGGCGTCTGCTCCAAGCCCGCTACTGCACTGCGCACAACATAGGGAAGCCGCCGCAGGGCATAGGCGATGATCAGCAGCACGGCCGGGTTCTCCTGTGCATCAACCAGATTCCGCAGCCACCGGAAATCCTTAAACCACACCTGCATCTGCAAACTGATCGCGAGATATCCAAACGCCAGCACCAGCCCCGGCACCGCCAGCGGAAGCATCGCCAGCGAATCGATCAACCCCTTGGCCGGCAATTTCGATCGGACAATCATCCAGGCAATCAACAAGCCCAGCCCGATATCGACGACAGTGCTGGCGCTTGCAAACAGGACGCTGTTGCGCACCGACGGCATGGCCAGTTCATGCGTCAGCGCAGTGGTGTAATGGTGGGCGGTAAACACCCGTGGCAGCACCGACTGATACCAGCTTCCAACGCCCGACACACTGGTAAGAATCACGCCAACATGCGGCAAAAGTGCCAGCACGATCACAACCACAAACGGCAGGAGCGCCAGCAGCCCCTTGCCCGTGGACAGCTTGATTGCCGAGGATTGCGTCGAAGCTTTGGTGATGGCCGCATCGTTCCCGCGCCCAAGCGCCAACTTCCCCACTATGTACAAGATCGCGCTGGCAATCAGCATGACCACAACCAGCGCATACGGCAGCGGCGATCCAGAAACCTGCGTCAACCGCTCGAACACCTGCACCGGCGTCGCCTGGTACAGATCAAACATCAGCGGCGTTCCCAACTCGGTAAAGCTCCAGATCAAGACAATGGTCGCCCCCGCAAACAGGCCCGGCCGCATCAGTGGAAGAGTAATCCGCCGAAAGATGGTCCAGCCCGAAGCGCCGAGATTCGCGGCCGCCTGCTCCATGGCCGGATCGATGTTCGCCAGCGCCGCGCTCACGTTCAGGAAGATGATGGGATACAAACTAAGCGCCTCGACAACCACAACTGCCACAATCCGCGCCGACCCAAACCAGTCCACCGGCGTGTTCGCGCCAACCAACCCAAGATCATGCGCCGCGGCCGTCAGTACACCAAACCGCCCAAGAATCTGCCGCATCCCAATCGCCCCCACAAACGGCGGCAGGATAAGTGGCACAAGCAAAAGACCGTTGACGACTGCCTTCCCGCGAAACTGATATCGCTGCGCCAATAGCGCCAGCGGCACACTGATCATCGTGCACAGGAGCGTGACGCTGACGGCAATCAAAGTGCTGTTCAACAGGCCGCCGCGCAGCACCGGATCCACAAAGATCGCCCGAAAGTACGCCAGCGTAAACCCGGAGTGTTCACCCGGCATGCCAAAAAATCCCACGCGCAGGATGCGAACGATTGGCCAGAGAAGCGTCACCGCAAAAATCGCAAGCAGCGCCGCCAATGCGATATAAGAACCGATCGCGAGCGGCCTGCGCTTCGCGGGATCGAGCATTTGCGCAGCGCCATCCATCACCCTCTCCCTTTGGCCGCCGCGCGCAGCTCTTCATATTCCTTGCGAAACTCTTCAGTCCACCCGCGCAGCAACTTCAACCGCTCCTCGGCCGGAGCGTTCTTCAACGAAATGAGCAACTCCGAACGCCGGATCGCTTCATTCTGGTCGAAAGGAAACGTCCCAAGCCGCGCATCAAGCTCGGCCGCGCGCGGCGAGGCAAGTATCGCCGTCCGCGTCCGGCGCAGTTCGTCAAGCAGATCAATGCAACTGATCTGCATCAACTCCCCCATCACGCCAAAAGTCTTCTCGCGTGCGCCGGACTTGGCAAACCCAATGTTCATCACGAAAGGATTCACCCTGTCGGTAAAGTTCGACATGTCATCGTAAACAGCAGGCACAATCGGCAATCGCCGCAGCGAAGTCTGCACCGGCCCGCCCGCAGTTCCGGCACGCACATTCCACAACCGCTGGCCTTCATCGCTCAAGACAAACTCAATAAACCGGATCGCCAGCTCACGGTGTTCCGCGCCGCGCACGACCGCGATCGGATCCGGATTGATGATCGTCGCCCCCACAGGCTCGACATATCCCATTCGCGCATCGCCAACCGCATCCGCCTGCGCCCGCCCGTAAAAGTCGATCGCCATCCCCGCCGCCACATCCCCGTTGCCCACAACGATCGGTACGCTGGAACTCGAATCGGTGAACAGCCGCGCATTGGCCGCGATCTGCCGCAGCAATCCCATGCCGCGCGCCCAAGCCTGATTTTCATCCGTCCCCGCGTCGTGCGCATCCAGCATCATCCGTTCGACGATGATCATGAACACCTGTTTCGCCGAGGCGCTTCGCATCGGATCAGCCAGCACGATCCAGTTGCGATACCTCGGATCGGCCAGATCGCCCCAGCTTTTTGGCTCCGCCAGCCCGAGATAGCGCAGGACATCCTTGTTGTAGACAATGCCGAAACTGCTCAAAGCCGCCCCAAACCACTTGGGCGATGCCGCTTGATCGTACAGCGGCACCCCCGCCAGATTCGGCCGCGGATATGCGTGGTGCATCACCGCGGGGTCAAGCGTTACCGGTTCGAGGTAATCCTTCTTCAACTGCCGGTCAAAAAGATAGTCGCCGCCACCCCAGACAAGATCAATCTTAAAGGTGCCGGTCGCCTTAAAGAGTGTGTCTTTGCTGGACTCGAGATATCGCAGCATGTCGCTGCCGCCGCCATAACTGCGGTAGTCGATGTCAACGCTCTGCCCGTACTTCGCGAGGTGCCATGCCTTAAAAGCCACGGCAAATTCCCGCCGAATCCCCTCGTGGTGTGCGTTCAGGATCACCAGCTTAAGCTCGCTGCCGGCCGCGGCCTTTGTGCGCTTGCCCATCGCCGCCTGAAGAATAAACGGCGCGACCAGCACCACGACAAAGAGAATGAGCAGAACGAATCGGCGCATGATCTACTCAGGCAAAAGCACGACGTCTCGTTCATCAATTTCAATCGTCATCTCGACCGGCGGATCAAACAGCGGCGGCATGTGAACGATCTTCAATCGCTGGCCCTGCACTTCGACCACATGCTCGCTCGCCTCACCGGTGAACGTGGTTTCCACCAGCTTCCCGGTAACGTTATTTGCCGATCGACTTCCACCCACACGAATTCTCTCGGGTCTGATGCTGACGACAACTTTGTCCGACACCGACCCACCTGCCGCCGACGTAAACGTGCCGGCGGCCGTCTCCACCCGCACGGCCTGGGCATCGCGGGCGATAATCCGGCCGGGCAGCAAATTGGTCTGCCCAATAAACTGTGCCACGAAACTATTCACCGGCGTGTGATACAGATCGGCCGGCGAGCCAACCTGCACCAGGTGCCCGTCACGAAGAACAGCAATGCGGTCGGCGATGGAGAGCGCTTCCTTCTGATCGTGGGTAACGTAGATCGTGGTCAGGCCGGCGGTCTTGCAGATTCGCCGGATCTCGGCGCGCATCTCCAGGCGCAGCTTCGCGTCCAGATTGGAAAGCGGTTCATCAAGCAGGAGGCACGCGGGTTGAACCGCAAGTGCACGGGCAAGCGCCACCCGCTGCTGCTGCCCGCCGGAAAGTTGGTTGGGCTTTCGCTCGGCATACGCTTCCATCTGCACCATATGCAGCACCTCCGCGACGCGCGCCTTCTGTTCCGCTGGCCCCATTCCTCGCACCGCAAGTCCGAAGCTCACATTCTGGGCAACGCTCAGGTGAGGCCACAACGCATAGCTCTGAAAGCACATGACCGCGTTGCGCTGCTGGGTCGGCAGATGGGTAACGTCCTTGTCGTTGAAATAGAGCGTTCCCGAGGTGGCGTCCTGCAGGCCGGCGATGATTCGCAGCAGTGTGCTCTTTCCACAACCACTTGGCCCCAGCAGAAAAAATAGTTCACCGGGCCGGATTTCCAACGAAATGTCGTCGAGGGCGACGGTCTTTTCGAAACGCTTGTGGATGTGTTCGATGCGAAGGCCAGTCATATCGGCCGCGGATTGTAGTGGACCGTGATTAAGGTTGCGCCCTTCAATCACCGGCCCACCCCTCGCCCCGGAGGGGTTCTTCCCTTACAATGCCGCCGTCCTCGCATTTGCGAGATCGTATAAGTGAGCACTGAAATGTCGCTGCCCGGCCTTTGGAGATGCCGGGAGCGGTTCAATTGGAATGCCCATGCCAAAATCCGCCGCCAATAATCCCCTGGATACTGCCGCCGCGTTGCTTGCCAAGCCTGTCGACTTTGACACCTTGATGTCCAAGCTCGGGGCACGCGATAAAGTCAATGTTGAGCGTCACATGGCCGCCTGTGAGACGGAGGGAAAGCTTGATCACCTTCGCCTGTGGCGCCGCCTGGCCACCGATCTCTTCACCCTCGCGCCCCACGCCGTTCAAACCATTGGCCAGCAAGTGCTCCAGTTCTTCATCGCCGACGGTAAATACAAGATGCAGGTCTTTGCCCTCGAGGATCAGCGCGACGGCAACTTCATTATCTATTGCGTCGACGTCCTCAAAACCGCCGTCAAGCAGGGATTGCTGATTGCGCATGGCAAGAACGACGAAGAGTCCAACGATTACGAGATCAAGGGTGAGGACGAGAAGCTGACCATCGAAATGCTCGACGCCTCCAACACGCCCAATCC
>JBBRHH010000007.1:0-27282 GCA_038222915.1 Tepidisphaerales bacterium | reverse complement strand
TGAGTTCCAACGGCACGTTTGTCTTCGCCCGCCAGGTCGGCGGCGACAATGCCGCGCTCTTCTCCAATGGCATTGCGATTGACAGCAACGACAACATTTACACCACCGGTGTATTTGGTGGCGAGTCCAACTTCAATTTCGGCGGCACTCCCGCCGTCAGCCGCACCGTGGATCATGACGGCTCGGCGTATATCCTGAAAATGAGCCAGTAGTTTTTCAACAACATCTTTTCCAGAGGATCGTTTGATGACCAACCGCACCACAAACGGGAGTTCACGTCGCGACTTTCTCAAGGCCTCCGCGATCGCAAGCGCCGCCACGCTTGGCGCGCCGATGCTCCTTCGAGCAGCCGGTCCGGCAACCACGCAGGCAGCGAAATTGAATATCGCTGTCGTGGGATTGGGCGGCCAGGGACGGCACAATATGAGCCTGCTGCTGGCGGCCGGCGACAATGTCGTCGGGTTGTGCGACGTGGACGAAAAGATGATTGCCCAGGCGAAGAAAGAAGGGGGCGAAAAGGTCGAGAAGGCCGTCACTTACACGGACTATCGCAAGATCATCGACGACAAGACGATCGACGCGGTTTTGATCGCGACGCCGGATCACTGGCATACGCCGTTGTGCAAGGCGTTTATGAAGGCCGGGAAGCATGTTTATTGTGAAAAGCCGCTGACGCATTCTGTGGGTGAGGCGCGGGAGCTGCGACAGTTGGCCGATTCGCTGCCGAAAGTGATTACGCAGATGGGCAATCAGGGGAGCGCAACGCAATCACTGCGGCGCTGTGTTGAGCTGATCAAGGCGGGCGTCATCGGGCAGGTGCATGATGTTCATGTGTGGCTGGACGGGGGCGGTTTCCCGCATGGCATTGATCGGCCGGCGGGTGAAGACAAGGTGACGGAAGGATTCAACTGGGACATGTGGGTTGGGCCCGGCCAGCTTCGTCCCTTCAAGGAAAAAACGTACCACCCTTATACGTGGCGCGGATGGTTTGACTTTGGCAATGGGCAACTGGGCGACTTCGCATGTCACAGCTTTAATCTTCCCATGCGGGCGCTGGATCTAGGATATCCGAATCGGGTTGAAGTCATGTCCGACGGCTCAGGCCGGGAGACCTGGCCGACGCGGAACCGCGTGAAGTTCCGATTCCCCGCCCGCAAGAACCTCGACGAGATGACGATCCACTGGTATGACGGCGGCGAGCTGCCGGACTGGGGCCTGTATCACGATGTGCTTACCACGTATGACCAGCTTCCCAATGTCGGCGTGCTGATTCTTGGCGAGAAGGGGACGATCTTCACCAACCCATGGAACGGCGCGGGGCTGATCAGGCTGAAGGATGAGCCGAAGATGAAGGATGTGCTGACCCACGCGGCGACCAAGGATATTCCGGTTACGCTTCCGCGCGTGAACGTTCATGTCGAAGAATGGTTGAACGCCTGCAAGGGCGGTCCGCCGACGTTTTCGCCGTTCCAGATTGGCGGCCTGCTCACGGAAATTGCGCTATCGGGCGTTCTGGCGGTTCGGCTGGGCCACAGCATCGACTGGGATGGAGAAAAGCAGGAAGTGCGCGGGGTGCCGGAGGCGAACAAGTACATCCATCCGGAATACCGGAAGGATTGGATCGTCTAAGATGCGACGCGGGATTTACCTCGCATGTTTGCTCTTGTCCGCGAGCTATTTGCTCGCGGCGGACAAACTGCCGGAGGGTCCGGGCCTGGCTGCGAAGTATGAGGCCGACGCCGGCATTGAGAAGAACGCGGCGGTTGTGTTCGCGGAGAACTTTGAGGGGGGCGACCTTCGCCGATGGGACGACAAGGGCGGCACGATCGCGGTGGTGGATGACGCGCCGCATGCTGGGAAAAAGTGCGCTGCCGCAGCCATGCATCGCGGTAAGGACAATGGCGGCGAAGCGAAGAAATGGTTTATGCCCGGCGCGGACTGCGTATTTGCCCGCTTCTACGTGAAGTTTTCGGCGGACTACCAGTACAACCACCACTTCGTGTCATTGATGGCCAACTCTGCGAAGGACAAGTGGTCTTCGTTTGGCAAGGCCGGGCTGAAGCCGGACGGGACTTATTTTTCGAGCGGGATGGAGCCGTGGTTTGCGTGGGGCAAGAACCCGCCGCCCGGGGAGGTGAACCTTTACACGTATTACTTCGATATGGCGATCGATAAGAAGATGAACAAGTACTGGGGCAATGGTTTTTTTCCGCCTGGGCCGGAGAAAGGTCATGACGCCGGGAAAGAGCGGGCGATTCCGCCTCTGGACAAATGGCAGTGCTGGGAATTCATGGTGCAGGCGAACACTGCGCCTGAGAAAGCCGATGGACGTCAGGCGATGTGGATCGATGGGAAGCTGATCGCCGATTTTCAGGGGATCCGTTTTCGAAAGGACAATGACCTGAAGATCAACTGCATCTGGCTGCAGCACTATGGGTATGACGACGGTGATCCGACGAAGGAGCACCGGAAGGAGAGCCAGTGTGTCTGGTTTGATGACCTGGTGGTGGCGCGGGAGTATGTTGGGCCGATGAAGGAGAAATGACGTCCTGCAAACGTTGCGTCATCCTCTTCGTGCCGTCGTCAACTTCTCCAGCCGCAATGCCAGCTTTGTGACAACCAACTGATTGAGGCTCACGCCTTCCGCGTCGGCCTCTCGTTCCAGTGAAGCGTGCAGCGACTTTGGCACCCGGACTACGAATCGTCCGCTCTTACGCGGCGACGCGCCATCGACCAGGCCGCTGCTCTCAATCGCGTCGTTGAGCAGCTTGCGAATTGCAGCATATTCAGGCGTCTTCAAAAAAGCTCTCCGCTCCCGCTCCGTCGGAAATGCCTTGGCAACAACTCCGCTCGTCGGATCAAAAAGTGAATTGGACAGATCGGCCCATGTAGGCGATGCGGCAGCGACCTGACGCGCCTGTTTCAAAACGGTCTGCAACTTAGTCATCTTCGGCCTCTTTCAACTCTTCGGGCGGGATCAATTCCACCAGTGCACCCGTTCGTTCGAAGTAAAGACATTCCTGGCCGAGCGTTTTGCAAAACTGCGCGGCCTTCTTTCGTAAGCTGTCCAATTCCTTTGCGGCCTCCACAAGGACCCAAACCTCAAGGCAAGTATCAATCTGCTTTGCACCGCTCTGCATTCGATACGCCCCCTCGACTTCACCGGCGATCGTATATCCGTTGAAGGCGGCAAAGAGCTCTTCGAAAATCCGCTCCAACACCGGGCGCGGCACTTCGCTACCGTCGTTAAACGTCAGCGGCAGCAGAAGAACGACCTTCTCCTTCATTTGCATTATAGTATCGGCAGTAGTACTAGACGCAAACAATTAGCCGAAAATCGGCAATGGCACTTCTACGCTGAGATTCTGTCCATCGTCCAGCCCCTAGCGGCTCCGATAAATTGCGTGCCGATCTGGTGGTGGCGCGGGAGTACGTCAAAAGACGCGATCAGGAGGGTGATCTGAATTCGGCCCGCCTTCTCGTCTTCTTCTTCGGCGATCGAAATGCTCAACCCAAAATCGGCAACTGCACCTTTACGCTGCGATCCTGCCCATCGTCCAAGCCGGGCGCGGCCCCGATGAACTGTTTGTCGATCTTGCGGACGTCACGGACCGGCGGGTGCTCCAGTGGCCGGAGGTCGGGGGAATTGGGTCCGTCGTGGCGGTCGAGGATGTTGTAGTACTGGTCCCTTTGCGCTGGTACCCAGCCTGCGTCGCGTACTAGGCGGCAGATCTCTCGGGCGTTCAACTTATAGGTTGCGCCGGCCGCACTTACTACATTTTCTTCCATCATTACGCTGCCCATGTCGTTGGCGCCGAAGTAGAGGGCCAGTTGGCCGATCTTGGGGCCCATGGTGACCCAACTGCTTTGCAGGGAGGGGATGTTGTCGAAGAAGAGCCGGGCGATCGCGAGCGTTCGCAGGTAATCGTCGGCGCCGGCCATGCGAACGACCCGGCCACGGAGTACGTCATCGTTGGTTGAGTCGTCGAACGGCCCGTGAATGGCGGGATCCCATTCCCGTGCGCGTCCGAGTGGCGTGTTTTCGCGCTGGAATGGCCAGTGAATGAAGGCTGTATAAACACCGCCGCCGCGCATCTCGGGCAAGGGGGCGGACTTGGCAAACACGCCCGGCCAACGAGCTATGGCGTTTGCCCCTGCGTCGCTGCGTCGCCTCGTCGCTTCGTCGCTCAGCCCCAACGCATAGTCCTGCATATCCCGGAGGGCCGACATGTGCTCAACCCGGTCGCGCAGAAACTCTATGTGCCCGATCAACATGGTGCAGGACGTATTAAGCCCTTCCTCGTGCGCGACGCGCATCACGCGAAGCCAGTCGTCGCCGGTGCATTTGCCGATGCCAATGCGGCGTCGGACGCGCGGGGTGAAGATTTCTCCGCCGCCGCCGGGAATTGTATCGAGGCCGGCCGCGTGCAGACGGCGGATGATCTGCCGCACGTCCATGTTGAAGAAGCGCTCAAACTCGACGAACTCGGGCGGGCTGAAGGCGTGAATGTGAACGGTTGGGAAGTTCTGCTTGATGTAGCGGAGGAGACCCTCGTACCACTCGAGCGGCAGCCGGTCGTTCATGCCGCCCTGCATCAGAATCTGTGTGCCGTTGATGCTGACGAGCTCCGCGATTTTCTCGCCGATCTTTTCGTAGGTGAGGGTGTACGCGTCTTCGTCTTCGTGATCGCGTCGGAACGCGCAGAAGGTGAATTTGGCCGTGCAGACGTTGGTGTAGTTGATGTTTCGATCGATGACGTAGGTCCGATAATCTTCGGGATGCATCCGCTGGGTGACTGCGTGTGCCCATTGCCCGAGATCATGGAGGGAGGGGTGATGATACAGTTCCAGGGCATTCGCGTCGGCCAGTCGGGCGCGGCCGGCGATGACGGCATCAATGTCAAAAGTAAGCTTGCTCATGTCTGAAATCAGTTTATGGCAGACTCCGGCAGGGGGGAAGTATTTCACGAAAATTGAAACATGTGCGACGCGACGAAACGCCGGTCACGCGGTTCGCGGTGCTTTGACGATACGAAACCCATGCCCCGTCGCGCGGCCGATCAACCTGGAAGTCTCTGGCCGCTGTCGCTGGTGATTGTGTCGCTGCTGGCGGCCGGGATACTTTATGGCGGCAAGGAGGTTGGATCGTCTCGCGCATCGATCGCCAAGATTTATCGGGAGCCGGGGTGGCTTCCGGCCAAACCGTCCGACCGCTGGCAGTGCATTGTGATCCACCACAGCGCCACGGAATCAGGCGGGGCCAAACGCTTCGACGAGGCACACCGGGAGCGGGGGTGGGACGAGTTGGGCTATCATTTCGTCATCGGCAATGGCACGGACAGCGGGGATGGTCAGGTCGAGATCGGTCCGCGCTGGGTCACGCAGAAGCACGGCGCGCATTGCAAGACGGAGGACTCGTTTTACAACGACCACGGAATCGGGATCTGCCTGGTGGGAAATCTCGACAACCATCCGCCCACGCCCAAGCAATTGGCCAGCCTTAATCGCCTTGTGCGATTTCTGTCATCGGAATTTCAGATTCCGGCTGCACAATTGCTGACCCACGGCCTGATCACAGGCAAAACACAGTGCCCGGGGAAATACCTCAATTTGCAAGTCATCCGCCAAGCTGTGTTTGGCCGTCCTTAAGGCCGCTCTATAGCGTAAGGGCATTCGACCTCAACATGTTAGCTTTGAGGCAATATGATGTTACGTGAAAGTGTGTCTTTTGGTCCAATAACATGATTGGATGGTCCACACCGGTAGCGATACTTTGGGGATCTGGATGGGCAAGGCGGCTTGGATGGGTTACTCCTCAAGTTGCCAAAAATCCGCACCGATGGTTAAATGGATAAGATGGGGAATACGGATAAGCTTAAAAGCGAGCTTGCCCGGTTCTTCAGCTTCAATCATTCGGCGTGGATTCGTATTGAGGCTAGGGCTTTATGAAAACAGTTTTCACCACCGGCGAGGCAGCTGAGATTTGCAAGGTTTCGCAACAAACAATTATTCGTTGTTTTGACAGCGGCCGACTAAAAGGTTTCCGGGTTCCCGGCAGCCGATTTCGCCGAATTCCACGTGACGCCCTGGTTGCGTTCATGAAAGAGAACGGGATCCCGGCGGATGCGTTGGACAATGGCAAGCGTAAGGTGCTGGTCGTGGACGATGATCCGGAAATTGTAGAGTTGTTTGTGGACGTGCTGGAGCGGGACGGGCGGTTTGAGGTCAAGACGGCCGCCACCGGGTACGACGCCGGCATCCTGACTGGCGAATTCATGCCGGATCTGGTCATCCTGGACTACATGCTTCCGGATGTAAACGGGAACGTCGTCTGCCGGACCATCCGCAGTAACCCGGCCTTCGAGCATATCAAGATCATTATTGTCTCCGGCGTCGTCAATCAGGAAGAGATCAACGACCTGTTGAAGGCTGGAGCCGACGAGTTTGTGAAGAAGCCGTTCAATATCGAGAAGCTGATCGAGCGGGTTGGCGAGCTTCTCGTAGTCTGACAATTGTGGATCGGCTCAATTTTCTGCCGAAACACTAGGTAGAGGTAGCGGCCGATTATGTCAGATCGCAGAATTGAACTCATCCTCCAGCAGCTGCAGCAATTGCCCACTTTACCGGCGGTTGCGCTGAAGGTGCTGGAGGTTACGCAGGACGAGGGGTCGTCGGCCAAAGAAGTTGTCGAACTCATTTCCGCGGATCCTGTTTTAACCGCCCGAATCCTGCAACTTGTTCATCGCGCCGACAGCGGCGTGCGTGGCGAGGTTAATACTGTAGAGCGGGCTGTCGTTCTTCTCGGCTTCGACGCCGTTCGTTCCGGGGTTCTGGCGGTTTCCGTCTTCCAATCATTTTCCGGCGACAAACAGGCCGGTTCACCACACTTTAAACGCGAAGAATTCTGGACCCACTGCATCGCGGTGGCGTGCTGCGCGGAACTGCTGGCGGAGGCGATTGCCAACGGACGTCGCGGGAGCGACACCGTCTCGCCTCAGGAAGCGTTCGTCTGCGGGCTGCTTCATGATGTGGGCAAAGTTGCGCTCGATGTGGCGCTTCCCAAGAGCTACGACAAAGTGATCGAAGCCGCAGATTTGTTGCGCGGCAATATCGCCGATGTCGAACGAACCGTTGTCGGACTTGACCATATGGTGGTCGGCAAGCGGCTCGCCGAGCAGTGGAAACTGCCGGCGACACTCCGCGACTGCATCTGGTTGCACGGCCAATCGCCCGAGGCACTTCCTTCGAGCGTTCGAAATCCACTTCTGGTCAACCTGATTACGCTTGCCGACCTTATCGTCCGCGAGCATCACATCGGCTACAGCGGAAACTATACCTTCCCCGTGCCGCGCACGGCGTTGATCAACGCCGTGGGCGTCAGCGAGGATGTTGTCCGCGACGTGCAACAGAGGCTGATCGCGCACGTTGAGCCGCGCGCGAAAGCGCTTGGCCTTGGTGAAGCGCGCAGCGCCGAGCTTTATCAGTCGGCGCTTGAACAGGCGAATCGCGAGCTCGGGCGCGTTGGCGATCAACTGGCGGCGAAGAATCGCCGTTTGCAGATTCGGGCGAAGTTTTTCGATGCACTCGCCCAGTTTCAGGGTGAACTTAGACCAGATGCACCGCCACAAATGGTGCTCCAGGCGATTGCGCAAACGGCCGTGACGGCACTGCAGGTTTCGCCGGTTGCGGCGTTTTCGACTTTGCCCAGCCAGGAATTGGCCGAGGTGGTGCTGCTGGATCAATCGGGCGATGTATTGGCGACGAGCGTGATTGACTGTCCGCCGCGCCTGAGCCGTCCGCTTACGGGGGAAGGGCCGGTGTTGAGCACGGGCGCGGAGCTGGAATGGCTGCTGGGCGATGTTTCGCCGCGCCTCTCGGGTGATCAACGTTATTGGATGGCGCTGGAAGCGGAGGGCGCTTGTATCGGTGGTGTGGTTTGGGGCGCTCGAACCGGCGAAGGGCAGCGGCTGAGTCCCCAGGCGCAGGAGCTGATGGCGCTTGCAGGCGGGTGGAGCCTGGCCTTGCGGACAGCGCAGATTCGCGAGGAATCCCGGACGCTGGCGGAGCAATTGGCGGAAACAAATCGCAAACTTCAGAGCGCGCAGAGCGAGCTTCTGCGAGGCCGAACGCTGGTCAGTGTTGGGGAGATGGCCGCGGGTGCCGCACATGAGATGAACAACCCGCTGGCGGTAATCAGCGGGCGATCGCAGTTGCTTGCTTCACAACTATCAGACCCCAAGCTGAAGCATGCCGCGACCAGCGTTTTCGAGCAAAGTCATCGGCTGAGCCAGATCATTACCGACCTGATGGACTTCGCGAAGCCTCAACCGCCCAAGCCAGTCAGCACGGATTTGTCTGAGCTGGTTGGCAGGGCACTTCACGATGCCAAGATGCTCACGGAACCCGCCGATAGACGCATTGAAGTCACGCTTTCGGAAGTGCCCCCTGTTGTGGTCGATCCGGATCAGATGAAAGCGGCCCTGGTCGAAGTCATCGACAACGCGCTGCAAGCGTCGGATGCCCACAGCGGTCAGATCACGATTCACGCGGCGTACGACAGCTACTCGGGCCGCGTTGTTCTGAGTGTGACGGACAACGGTTGCGGAATGGATGAACAGACTTTGAAGCGTGCGTTCGACCCGTTTTTCAGCTCCAAGCCTGCTGGTCGACGCCGCGGACTGGGGCTGGCGAAGGCGCTGCGGTGGGTGGAATCGAGCGGAGGTTCGATCCGGCTGGAGAGCCGTCCGAATGCGGGCACGCGGGCGATGGTGCTGCTGCCGGCGGCGTGGCCTGGAGAGGGCCGGGAAAGTCAGCGTCGCAAGGTTGCGGACGCGTAGGGAAATGGACAAGGGCCGCGGGTGGGATTCCGCGGGCGATTGGGCAGGGAGGACCGTGGGAGAGAATTCGGTCGGGAGAAGAGTGCAAAATGCAGTTGACCAAAAGTGAGAAAACCAGGGCATCGCTGCGCCGCATCCTTGTTGTGGATGATGAGCCGGCGATTCTCGAATTGATCAGCGATGTGATCGTTCAGCGGCTGCGATGCCGGGTGAGCGTCGCGCAGAATATTCGCGAAGCCCAGCGCATCATCACCGGCGGCGAAGAGATCGATCTGCTTGTCACTGACATCAACCTTCCCGACGGCGAAGGCACGACGCTTCTCACTTCACTCCAGGAAAACCAACCGGCCGCCAGCGCAATTGTGATCACCGGCGCGGCCAGCTTGAATGGGGCAGTTAACGCGATGCGGCGCGGGGCGATCGATTTTCTACCCAAGCCATTTACAGCCGATCATCTCGCCGACCGCGTATCCGAGGCATTGGAGGAACAGGCCAAGGAAGGTAAGCGGCAGCGCCGCATGAAGACGCTGCGCAGTGCTGTTCGCAGGCTGAATGAAGCGCGGAAGATGGTCAGCCGCAAGGTGGATCTGCTCTGCAACGACCTGATAGGGGCCTACAGCGATCTTTCAAAACAATTCGACGGCGTTCGGCTGCAGCAGGGGTATCGCGAGTTTATCAGCAGCGCCCGCGACCTGGAACAACTGCTTTGTCACACGATGGACTGGCTGCTTCGCCAACTGGGGTACGCGAACGTCGGCATCTGGCTGGCGGCGGACGATGAGCGGTTTAACCTTGGCGCGTACATGAAATACACGATTCAGGGTTCGCCGGAGCTGACCGAGGCGCTGGAGAAAAATCTGGTGCGAACGGTGGTGCGCAAGTCGATGGTGCATGCGAAGGGCGATGAGCTCAAGGCGATCCTGACGCCGGCGGAATCCACGCATCTCGCCGAACAGGATGTGCTGGCCGTTAACTGCACGTATCTCGGCGATACGCTGGGGGCGATCATTCTTTTTCGGGACGCCCGTACACCGTTCAGCGAAGACGATGTCGAGGCGCTGAAAACGATCAGCCCTCTCTTCGCGATCGCGCTCACCGGGGCGGTGAAAGCCTCCGAGCGGGGTTCGGACGAGATTGAAACTTCGCAGGATGACGGCGCGGTTCAGGAACCCAAAAAGAAGCCGAAGAAGGATCCGGCCGACTGGTGGAAGCACGGCGAAACGCCGCCGTTCTAACCTCAGTAGATTCGACGGCTGTTGTCAGGCGGAATGGCCGGCTGGTTTCTGTCTGTCCCACCTACCGACTACAATGCCAACCGATGGCAACTGTCAGTTGGGATACTTTCGAACGCTACAAACAAAAAGGCCTCGACGCCCGCCGCGCCGGCCAATGGGATTCTGCCCGCGTTTACCTGCTTGAAGCGGCCCGCGCCATGCTGCTGCTTTCCAAGGATGCACAGGGCGACGAGCTGCGTGACGGTCGGCAGCAGACCGCACAGCGTTTGCTTGATCTGGCGAAGGACTGCGAAAATGCACGGGATGAAAATCGGAAGTTGAGCGCTGGCCGAAAGTCGGGTGGTGGGGGGGAGAAGACGTCGGAGGCGGACGGCTCGGCATCGGCGGCGCAGTGGCTGGTGAAGGAAAAGCCGAACATCAATTTCTCTCACGTCGCGGGGCTTGAGGATGTGAAGCAGGACATCCGCCTGAAGATGGTCTATCCGTTTGAGCACCAGGAACTGGCGGCCAAGTTCGGCGTGAAGGCCGGCGGGGGCGTTTTGTTGTATGGCCCGCCCGGCACCGGAAAAACGATGCTTGCCCGCGCGACTGCGGGCGAGATCGACGCCGCCTTCTTCCGCGTCTCCCCGGCCGACCTCCTCTCCAAATGGGTCGGCGAGGCGGAGCAGAATATCAAGAAGCTCTTCGATGCGGCCGTTGCCGAAAAGCGTGCCATCATCTTCATCGATGAGATTGAAGCGCTCCTCCCCGCCCGCCGCGACGAAGGATCGAGCGTGATGCAGCGTGTTGTCCCGCAGATTCTTCAGGGCATGGAAGGCTTCGACAAGAAGGCCAGTCAATCGGTCCTGTTCATGGGCGCAACCAACGTCCCCTGGCAGCTCGACCCGGCGGTTCTCCGGCCCGGCCGATTCGACGAGAAGATCTACATCCCTCTTCCCGACCTCGCTGCCCGCCGCAAGATGCTGGACCTTTATCTGGTCCATCGGCCGCTCGAACCGGGAATCAACCTGGATCAGATTGCGCAGTGCATCGACGGCTACAGTGGCGCTGACATCAAATACATCTGCGACCGATCGGCCACCATCCCGTTCCTGCGGTCCGTCGCTACCGGTGAAGAGGGTTCGATCACCCGTGAAATTCTGGACGATGTCATCGCGACCGCGCCGCGGACGGTCACTGGCGAGATGCTCAAGCGGTTCGATGAGTGGACCAATTCAGCCATGAGCGGTTGATGGTCATGGCTGGGACAGTCGATTGCAGACGTGAAGGAAGTGGCCTTAACGTTCCATCCACCCATCGACGCGACAACGCCGAAGTTGGCCGGTCTTTCCATTCTGGAGATGCACGCCGCCAACGCGTGCAATCTCACCTGCGAAAGCTGCAGTCACTTTTCCAATGACGGTCACAAGGGCTTGCTCGGCATCGATGAAGCGGATCGGTGGATGTCGGCCTGGAACAAGCGCCTTTTGCCGGGGATATTTCGCTTGCTGGGAGGGGAGCCGACGCTTAACCCGCGGCTTGCGGACCTGGTCTGCCTGGCGCATGAACGGTGGCCGCGCTCGCGGATCGGGTTGACCACCAACGGGTTTTTCGTGCACCGACACAACGAACTGGGCAAAGCGTTGGGCGATGCCAAGGCCAGGGTAATCATCACCTTCCACGATCGCACCACGGAGTACCGGGCAAGGGCTATGCCTGGCTATCAACTTCTGCGGAAATGGAGCCAGCAGTTCGGTTTTGAACTGCTGGCGGAGGAGAGCAATCGCCGCTGGACACGCCGGTATACCGGTGTTGGGGGCAACGTGCAGCCCTTCGAAGACGACGATCCCCGTCGCAGTTGGAAACGCTGTCCCGCCAGGAACTGTCGCCAGCTTTTTCGCGGCAAGCTGTGGAAGTGTTCGCCGATCGCCTATCTTCAATTGCAGAAGGAGACCCATCCAACCATTTCGGAAAAATAGGACCCGTACCTGGCGTACCGGCCGCTGGAGTCCGACTGCAGCGATATCGCTTTGGCAGAGTTTCTAACCGCTCTGGAACAAAGCATTTGCGGCATGTGCCCGGCCGATCCACAGCGTTTTGACAAACCGTCCCCTTTGAATCCATTGTCAATGATTCGACGCCACGCAATGACCGCTGCGGGAGCGATTGACGACAGCAAAGCTGGTGCTTTGGAAGATACCCATTCGCTTGACAGAGACCCCCCGACCTCCTAACGTACTCCCCCTTACGCGCTGGCGGCGGGCTTTGACTCGCCGTTGTGTTTTTTGCTCAAGCGGGCCTCGGGGCCCAATCCGTGCAGGTTGCCGCTGGAGTTTTGCGCGAAGCAGTTGAATATTTTGCTCGAGCATCGCAGGAGATTTCATGCAACCGGTCCAGAAAATCAGCAAGAGCCGCAAGCGCCGTCGGCGCTCTCACCATGCGCTCAAGCCCATTCACTATGTTCGCTGTCCCCAATGCGGCACGGCCAAGCTTCCGCACTGCGCCTGCGACAATTGTGGTTATGTGAACCCCAAGCTCGCTCTTCAAGTCGAGCAAGAGGCCGAGTAACCCCGACTTTCGCAAGGAGTGCAAAGTGCGCGCGGCAGTGGACGTGATGGGTGGCGACCGGGCGCCCCAGGCCATTCTCAAAGGCTGCTGGGAGGCTGCACCTCTATTAGAGAAAGATGATCGCGTCCTTCTTGTGGGCGACGAGGCCATTATCCGCGCCGGCCTCGCTGAAAGCGGCCTTGATGCCGCCCAAAAAGCCTTTTACGAAGTCATTGCCACCACGCAAATAATCGCCATGGACGAATCGCCGGTGGATGCGATTCGATCCAAGCCCGACAGTTCCATCGCAGTCATGTGCAAACTCGCCGCCAAAGGCGAGGCCGACGCGGTGATCTCGGCCGGTAATACCGGCGCGTGTGTCGCTGCCGCCCAGCTCCGCATGCGAACGCTGCCCGGCGTCAGCCGCCCCGGCATCGCTGTCGTATTTCCAACGCTCTTCGGCCCTGTGGTCATCTGCGATTGCGGCGCGAACATTACGCCCAAGCCGAAGCACCTGCAGCAGTACGCGATCATGGCCAGTGCCTACGCGTCCGCCGTGGAAGGCATCCAGAATCCGCGCGTCGGCCTCCTGTCGATTGGCGAAGAGGACGCCAAAGGCACCGCGATCGTCAAAGACTCGCGCAAGCTGATGCGTGAAGAGCCCTTAATTAATTTTGTCGGAAACGTGGAAGGCCGCGATCTGTTCCGCGGCGTCGTCGATGTGGTGGTCTGCGACGGCTTTGTTGGTAACATTGTTCTGAAGTTGACCGAAGGCCTTGCGGAGGGCCTTTTCAAAACCATTCAGAGCGGTCTGGCCGAGGATTCGCCCGATCTGCTGGAGCGATTCCAGCCGATCATGCGGCGGCTATACAAGCAGCACGACTTCCAGGAGCATGGCGGAGCACCCCTTCTGGGCGTCAGCGGGTATAGTCTGATTTGTCATGGCCGGTCGGACAGCAAGGCGATCATGAACGCCATTCGAGTGGCCAAAAAACTGGTGCAGAGCGGCGTCAACCAGCGGATCGTGGAACAGATCGCTCAGAGCATTCAGGTTGGTGAAGATTAAATCGTTGCCCGGGTGTAAAACACCCTTGCGGGCTCAAGTTTCCTTTGGAAGATTACAGATCAATGTCTACGCCTGTTGGAGCAATAATCGCCGGGACCGGGAGCTTTGTTCCCGAAAAGCGCCTCACCAACGACGACCTGTCGACGATGGTGGATACCAATGACGAGTGGATCGTGCAGCGGACCGGCATCCGTGAACGTCGCATCGCCGGCCCTGGCGAAACGACCGCCAGCATGGGCATCGCCGCCGCCAAGAAGGCGCTTGAAGCCGCCGGGCTGACCGCCAACGAGCTCGACCTGATTGTTTGCGCCACCGTCACGCCAGAAATGCAGTTTCCCGCGACGGCCTGCTTTATCGCTGCCGGCCTTGGCCTCAACTCAACTCCCGCCTTCGACGTCACGGCCGCCTGTAGCGGATTTCTGTATGCCCTCGAAACTGGCGCCTGCTTCATCAAGGGGGGCCGTTACAACAACGTACTTGTCGTCGGCTCTGAAACGCTCAGCCGCTCGACCGACTACACCGACCGCGGCAGTTGCATCCTTTTTGGCGACGGCGCTGGCGCAGTCGTTTTAAAGCGCGACAACGACGCCAACCGAGGCCTCATCTATTCCAGTCTTCACGCCGACGGCAACGGCTGGGAGATGCTCTGCTGCCTCCCGGGCAGCCGGTTTCCGGTTGACGCCGCCATGCTTGCCGATCGCAAGCAGTACATGCAGATTAAAGGCCGGGAAGTTTATAAATTCGCGGTGCTGCGCTTCACCGAGTTGATGCAGGATGCGATGCGAAAATGCGAGTTAACCACCGATCAGGTCAGCCTGATTGTTCCGCACCAGGTCAATCCGCGGATCATCGACTCGGCCATGGAGAAATTGAACCTCGCGCCGGAAAAGGCCTACGTGAATCTCGCCAAGTACGGCAACACGTCGGCCGCGTCGATTCCGATCGCTCTGGACGAAGCCTGGCGCGGGGGCCGGGTTAAAGTCGGCGATGTAATCATCTTCGTAGCGTTTGGCGCGGGTCTTACGTGGGCCAACGCCGTGGTGCGTGTTTAGTCGCGAAAGTTTCGTGTATGGCTGCAAAAACGTGCATTCTCTGTCCAGGCCAAGGCGCACAAGTTGTGGGCATGGGCAAGGACTATTTCGAAGCCTCGGCTGCGGCGCGCGAAGTGTTTCAGGAAGCCAATGCCGTTCTGAAAATTGATCTGGCTGAACTCTGTTTCGCCGGCCCCGAAGAACGTCTCAATCAAACCGACATCAGCCAGCCTGCGATTTACACCACGAGCGTCGCCTGTTTTCGCGCCGCTTGCGAGGCAGGTCTGATCGATCCACAATCCATCGACGCCTACGCCGGCCTCAGCCTCGGCGAATACACGGCCTTGCATCTTGCCGGCGTCTACGATTTCCAGGCTGGCCTGCGTCTTGTGGCGGCCCGCGGGGCCTACATGCAGCAGGCCGCGGAAGCGGTTGCGAGTGGCATGGTTGCCGTCCTGGGCGGACAGCCTGCCGACATTCAAAAATTATGCGACGACGCGGCCAATGGCGAGGTGCTCGCCCCGGCCAACTTCAATGCGCCCGGGCAGATCGTTGTCTCCGGCACCATCGCCGCCTGCGAACGATTTTCCAAGGCCGCGGAGGCTGCGGGATTGCGAACGATAACGCTGAAGGTGGCGGGGGCATTTCACAGCGCTCTGATGCAGAGCGCCGCCGACAAGATGCGTGCGGAGTTGGAGCGCGTCGAGTTCCATCCGCAGAAATCGGCCGTCTATGCCAATGTCACGGGCAAGCCGCATGGGGACGTCAGTTCCGTCAAGGCGCTGCTGGTTGACCAGGTGGTCAAGCCGGTTTTGTGGGAACAGACCATGCAGACGCTGCTGGCGCAGACCGACTACCGGCTTGTCGAATTGGCCCCGGGGCGTACGCTGACCGGATTGGCCAAGAAGATCAATCGGCGCGTGCCGGTGGAAAGCCTCGCAACGGCCGACGCACTTGCAGGGGCCAGAGCCTGATACGGAGATACCATGACCCCCCAACGTGTGGCATTTGTGACCGGCGGCTCCCGAGGAATCGGGGCGGCAATCGTGCGCCGGCTTGCGAAGGACGGCATGCACGTCGTTGCCGTTGCCCGCAGTCTCGACAAGCTGCAGGAAGTCTGCACGGCAATCACTGGCGAAGGTGGATCGGCTGAAGCGCTAGCGTGTGATATTGCCGACGCGAAGGCATTTGGCGAGGCGGTTGAAGGCGTTGCCGAGAAGCATGGGCGGCTGGATGTGCTGGTGAACAACGCCGGCATCACGAAGGATGGCCTAATCCTCCGCATGGACGATGAAGACTTTGACGTGGTGATTAACACCAATCTGAAAAGCGCTTTTGTGGCCATTCGCGCCGCGGCACGGCCGATGATGCGAGCGCGTGGCGGTCGGATTATCAACATCAGCAGCGTGTCGGGCGTCGCGGGCAACGCCGGACAGGCGAACTACGCCGCCAGCAAGGCGGGCCTGATTGGTTTGTCCAAGTCGGTGGCTAAAGAGCTTGCAGGCAAGAACATTACGTGCAACGTGGTCGCGCCGGGTTTTATCTCGACGGACATGACCGACGCGTTAAACGATCAGATTAAAGAAACGGTTAAGAGCCACATCCCGCTCAAGCGTTTTGGGCAGCCGGAGGAAATTGCCGGCGTGGTTTCATTTCTCGCATCGCCGGACGCCAGTTACGTAACCGGGCAGGTCATCTGTGTAGATGGCGGAATGGTCATGTAAGTTGAAAAGCGGACTCTCACCGCTATAGTTTGCGCCACAGTCCCAGTCCCACGCGTGTGGATGGGGTTAGGGCATTCAGACAGGGCAGGTAGGAAAAATATGGACGACATTGAGCAGAAAGTAATCGAAATCGTCAGCGAACAGATGGGTGTCGACAAGAGTGAAATCACTCGCGAGACGCACTTCATCAACGATCTGAACGCGGATTCACTGGACACGGTCGAACTGGTCATGGAATTCGAAGACGCCTTCGAACTTTCCATCCCCGACGAAGAAGCGGAAAAGATCCAAACCGTCGGCCAGGCAATCGATTACATCAAAGAGCACTCGAGCAAGTAAGACCCGGAGTTTGTTGCGTCTGGTTGTTTGTTGCTGACGTTTTGGCAACCGGCAACCGTACGCCAACGACTCGCAACTTTTGCCCATGAATAAACGCCGCGTTGTAATCACTGGACTGGGAGTCATCACCTCTCTTGGAGAACTGGCTGACGATCTCTGGGAGAATGTCTGCGCCGGAAAAAGCGGCATTGGCCCCATCACCCGGTGGGACGCGTCGGCGTACCCCGTCCGCTTCGGCGGCGAGTGCGCCAAGTTCGATATCACCAAATATGGGATTGATGTCCGGGAGGCCAAGCGGCTCGACCGCTTCGGCCAGTTCGGCATCGCCGCTGCGATCAACGCGGTGAAGGACGCAAATCTCGACTTCACCAAGGAAGATCCGTATCGCTGCGGCGTAGTCATTGGCAGCGGCATTGGCGGGATTGAAACGCTTCAGGAGCAGGACAAGATCCTGCGGGAGCGGGGCGTTTCCCGTGTCAGCCCGTTTACCGTACCCCGTCTGATGGTCAACGCCGCCAGCGGGAACGTTTCCATTCTCTTTGGCATCAATGGCCCGAATACGGCTGTTGCCACCGCCTGTGCCACTGGCGCACATGCGATTGGCGACGCCGCCCGTTTTATTCAGCATGACATGGCGGACGTGATGATCGCCGGCGGATCTGAGGCCGCGTTGTGTGAACTGGGCATGGCCAGCTTTTGCGCTGCCCGTGCACTTTCCACGCGCAACGCCGATCCGGCCAGAGCAAGCCGGCCGTTTGACAAGGACCGCGACGGCTTTGTCATGAGCGAAGGGGCCGGCGTAGTCATTGTTGAAGAGTACGAACACGCGAAAAAGCGCGGCGCACGCATCTACGCCGAGCTCGTCGGATACGGAATGAGCGGCGATGCCTCCCACATCACTGCCCCGCACGAAAACGGCAAGGGCGCATCACTGGCCATGAGCCTCGCGTTGCGCGACGCCGGCCTCAATCCTGATGCCATCGACTACATCAACGCCCATGGCACCAGCACGCCGCTGGGCGACTTGGCCGAGACCCGGGCCGTAAAGACGACCTTTGGCGCGCATGCGAAGAAGCTCGCGATCAGCTCGACCAAGAGCCAAATCGGCCATCTGTTGGGGGCAAGCGGCGGCGTTGAAGCGGTGATCAGCGCTATGGCCGTCCACCACAACCTTGTCCCGCCCACCATCAACCTCGAGAACCCTGACGAAGAGTGCGACCTCGACTACATCCCGGACCACGCGCGGGACTTGAAAGTCACCTGCGCCATGAGCAACAGCTTTGGCTTTGGTGGCCATAATGTTTCGCTGGTGTTCCGCAAGCCAACCTGATAGAATCGCCTGCTTCCTCAATCGGTGGGGGACAAAGATGGTTTATTTCGGTCGGTGGCAAAAACCAGCGGCGGGGCTCGCGAGAGATTTCACTGTTTCGCTCTCACTGATTCTACTCGTAATCACGCTTTTTCTCTGGGCGCGTAGCGATCAATGTACTGAGTCTGTCCAGCTATTCGATGATCACCTGGTTGCAGGGTCGGATCACGAGTCGTGCTACTCTTTTTTCTTGGCCAGTGGGGGCGCGGAACTCAAGCTCCTGAAGACCGACATCCCGTACGCGGGTTACAAGCCTGGTCTGGTGTGGGAGAGGCAGGCACAGGACTACGACAGGATATTGGTTAATCCACCATCATTTGGCATCAAATTCGAGTCGATTCACAATCCAGCAGTGCAGTTAACTGGACTTGTGCGGCCGAAAGATCGGTACGTCATCAAGTTGTCCTTCTGGCTGCCGGCCGCGTTGTTTGCGGCGCCATTTTTGTGGATGTTCATCGCCATGCTGCGCCGTCATCGCCGCTACCTGCGACGAATGCAGAGTGGGTTGTGTCAAAAATGTGGCTATGATCTGCGCGCCACGCCCAATGTTTGTCCTGCTTGCGGGCAAATGGCCTCCGCGCATGCGAAGGTGATTCAAGTCGGATGGCGGCGATTTCTCGGCACGCTTGCGTTCACAACCGCGATGTTGGCTTGTTTCCTATGGGTTAGCCTGAACGTGTTTGTTTAGCGTGTCTAACCGCGTTCCCAGCCCCGAAAAAGCGTCTTCCGGCGCGGAAAATTCAGTGGCAAGGCCGCGTCAGTGAGCGAGTTTCGCATTTTCCGTGTAGAAACGAGGATTTTTGAGCCTCGCACACGCTAAACAAGCACGCCTGAACTTCGTCTTTAAGTGGCATGAGTCGTCACGGAATGCGTGGGCACTTCAATGCCGCATGATTGAGCTTCGCGATCAGGCGCAAGTGGCTGTCCGCACCGACAACGAAACGCTGCTACAGTCGTGCGTCGATCAGGGTTTCGTCGACACCGAATTCGCAACCCCGGAGTTGAGAAAGTCCATCTTTTACAACACGCGCATGACCATGCTATTACTCGACGCTGGCGCGGATGCCCGCGTCATCAATGTCAAGTCGATGGCCGACGTTCTCTTAGGTCAGCACTATCTGCTCGCCATACGACTGATCGAAAAGGGAGCGGAGACAAAAGGCGGACCTCCGGAAGAGATGGCCCTGCTGGAAGTGTGCGCTCTCAATCATCTGCGTGGCGACCTACTCATCATCCCCCAGATGCTCCTGTCTCGTGGTGCAGAGCCAGCAGCCGCACTCATTGTTCTCGCGGGCGCTGACGATGGCGACAATCCCGATAGCCTGCGCTTTGCGGAGTTGCTGATTGCCCACGGCGTTGACGTCAATGAAGTGAGCACGCGCCAATGGACCGCTCTTAGGGCGGCAAAGGAACACCACAACGACGCTTTCGCCAAATTGCTGATCGAGCATGGGGCGAAAGAGTAGACGGCCCGCAAGCCTTTCTCATCCCGCGGCGAATCAAACCGATCGAGTTGCGAATCAAAAACCAGCGGCGGCAGATTGCAGCGCCCGAAGCCCGGGCCGCGAAGGCCACCGCCTGATTGTGCATCTGTCGTCCACCGCGCGGTAGACTGTTGCGCGTGGGCGGCTCTGATTTATCCACGGCCGATCAATCTGCGACGGTAGAACCGCCGGTGTCGCTACTTCATCGCGTTCCACGGTTTGTCTTCGACGTACTCACTGTCTGTCTATTACTCGTCTGCGGCGCAACGGGATTTTTATGGGTTCGCAGTTACAGAATCTTTGACGATCTTGCCATCACGAATTATCGATTCGAATCGTTTGAGAGCCGGCCCGTCTTTTACGGCTTTTTATCGGCGCACGGCTACTTCCAGCTATCCGTAAAGCGTTACGATCCTGTTCAGACGAGGAACGTGCCCCAACCGCTGTTGATATGGCAAGTCTGGCCTTGCGCGGACGGTGAACTCCTGGCATTCGGCCCCCCCCGATTTGAGTGGATGTATCAATTGCACACTGGCCCGGAGGATTGGCCCGATCAACACCTGTCGCAACACCACACTTTCATCGTGCCATCCTGGATGCCCACCGCCGTGTTCCTGGCGCTCCCGCTTTTCAGGGTCTTACTTTGGGTGATTGCTGTCCAACGGCGAAGGCGTCGCAAGCGCCGCGGGCTCTGCATTATTTGTGGATACGACCTTCGGGCCAGCTTCGGACGCTGCCCATCATGTGGCCGGGAGCCTGGTGAATATCGAACGGCGCGTTCTCGGATCCGCACGGCAATGGTGATGTTTGTTGCGTCCGTGGGCTCCTTTGCAGTCGTCTGGTCGGCGCACGCGAGCGTCGTGCGGTGGCATCGTTCACGGGAAGCCGCCTGGGCGAAGTACGATCAAAGAATAACCCTTTATCATCGGGCGATGGCAGGCTGCGCGGAGGCCGATGAAGACATCATCCGAAAATGTGTCGCACAGGGTGTTGAGTTCCCGGCGTCTGAAATCAACGAGCAACTTCTACGCTTCATCCTCCCCAATCCGCGCATCGCTTTACTGCTCCTGGAAGCGGGCGCGGATGCACACGTTGTTGACGGCGATCTGCTCGCGTCGACGCTAACCGAAGGACATTACCTCCTCGCCATCAAATTGATCGAGAAGGGGGCCGGCGTGAAGACAATCCGCGGAATCTATTCGCCTCTACAAGTGTGTGCCATTGCGGGACTGCATGACGATTTTCAATTCATTCCAAGAATGTTGATTGCGCACGGCGCCGATCCCAACGACGGATCGCTTATGGAACTGGCCTGCAAGGAAGACGCGGACAATCCGGAAAATCTCGCCTTTGCGAGACTACTTCTCGAAAGCGGTGCAAACCCAAATGCCGCCGATTCCCTCGGCAAGACGCTGCTTCAGTTGGCCAACGATCGCAAGAACAAGGTCTTCAGCGAGCTCCTCGTTGACCATGGCGCGCACAACTGATCCGTCAAACTGCATCGTCGTACTTTTCCAGAATCAACCCCGCCAGCCGCTGAAGTACATCCATCTCGCCCTGCGAATCAAACCGATCGAGTTGTGGATCGAAGACCACCGGCGGGAGATTGCAGCGGCGCAATTGATAATGCAGGAGCAGTCTTGCGATGATCCCGTTGAAGCTTGGGAACAGCGGATCTGAGATCAGCTTCCAGTGCATTGCCGCGGCGTCCTGGATGGCGGGCCGGATGCGCAACTGGGGCGCGTTCATCCGTTGCAGGCCGTGTTCCAGCCGGCGAATCGAGGCGAGCTCCATCCCGGTCATCGAAAGCCCGCATCCGATCGACGTATACCACCGCACCACCGCATCCGCCTTTAACGGGTGGCCGCGGCGTACAAGGAGCTCGGCCGATCGAAGAATCGCCACATGGTTGCGAATTCGCAACGTTCGTGGCCCGCGAAACGCCCGCATTCGAGCCGAAGAACGCAGCGCGTCGGCCACTTCGTTCTCATGGATATCGAGGTCTTCGAGTTTGAAGCTGACGTAGGTAAATCGCTGGCAAAATTGATCTGGCAGCCGATATCGATCGCCCAGCTGATCCAGATCGCGCCGCTTGCGCTCAATGCGACGCAGCATGGCACCGCGTTCCATCGGTGTCAGCCGCTGCCACGCGGCCGAGACAGGCAGACCCGCCGGCCGCTTTCCAGGCGGTTCGTTCGGCAATGTTGGCCAACGGCGATGCATCGACATCTTCTCCCGCTTTCTTCGCGGGAGAGTTGTCGCATCGCCCTGTCCAGATCTCTGCCGCATCACGCCGCGGCAGAGTGGTCTGGGTCAGGCGCCCGATACGCTGCCCGCAGTCTCTGCCGAGGCCAAGTCCCGCGGCGATTGTGCCATTCGCCCGCTTTCGTCCATCAAGTGGGCCGGGAACGATTCCTCGAAGTTGTATCCAGACTCGCCGTGCTGGGTCAGATCCAGCCCGTCGAACTCGTGCTCTTCACTGACGCGCAAGCCCATCAGCGCGCCGACGATTTTCAGCAGAATGAACGATGCAACGGCGGCGAATACCCAGGTGAACAGCGTCGCCAGCGACTGATCGACCATTTGCCGGCCGTGTCCCTCCAGCAGGCCAAGTGCGGCGGTTTCACTCCCGGTGACGGCTTGCGTCGCGGCGGGATTGATCGCGCCGACTGCGAACACGCCGGTGAGCAGGGCACCGACTGTCCCGCCAATGCCATGCACGCCAAACGCGTCGAGCGAATCGTCATATCCAAACGCATGCTTCATTGTAGTGGCCGTGAAGAAGCAGACGACGCCGCCGATTGCACCCATCAGGATTGCATACATGGGGGTGGTGAATCCGCTGGCCGGTGTGATGACAACCAGTCCCGCCACCGCGCCCGAGATTGCTCCCAGCACGGTCGCCTTGCCGCCTTTGATCCATTCGGCAAATGCCCATCCGAGGGCGCCGGCGGCGGCCGCGAAATGCGTCGCGATGAATGCGCTGCTCGCCAGTCCACTGGCCGAGAGTGCGCTTCCGGCATTGAATCCAAACCAGCCGACCCAGAGCATGGCGGCGCCAATCACCGAAAGCACCACGCTGTGCGGCGGCATCGGCAGCTTGCCGTAACCGCGCCGTTTTCCGAGCACGATCGCGCACACCAGGGCCGAAACACCGGAGCTGATATGGACAACAGTCCCGCCCGCAAAATCCAATGCGTGAAACTTCCCGCCCGCCACGTTAAACAGCCCGCCCTCGCCCCAGACCATGTGGGCCATCGGACAATAGACAACGACAAGCCAGAGCAGGGAAAACACCAGCATGCTGCTGAACTTCATCCGCTCGGCATACGCGCCGCAGATCAGCGCCGGCGTGATCACGGCGAACATCATCTGATATGCCATCCACGTGGTGTGCGGAATGGTCGCGGCATACGTGGCATTGGGCGTGGGGCCGACGTCGTGCAGGAACAGATATTTGCATCCGCCCACAAACGCGTTCCCTGGCGCAAACGCGAGACTGTAACCAACAACGGCCCAAACAATGCTGACGGCGGCCATGAGAATAAAACTCTGCATCATCGTCGCCAGCACATTCTTCCGACGGACCAGACCGCCGTAGAACAAGGCGAGTCCCGGCCCGGTCATCATCAGGACGAGCGCCGCGCTGGTGAGCATCCAGGCGGTATCGCCGCTATCAATTTTCGGGGCGGCCGCCTCTTCGGCGCGCACGGCTTGCGCGAAGCAGAGAGAGAGGCCGGCAAACAACAACATCACGAGCGTCCGTTTGGACGCACAGAGAGCGCGCAACATAGTTGGTTCCTCCGCGCAGGCGGGGTTCAGCCGCTGCAACGAAAACAGACAAGAAACACAGTCGCCGTCCATCGCGCTACCCACGCGTTGGTCGGCGACATCATCAGGTGACCTGTCCCTGCCCTTGCGCGCGGTCAGCGCAAATAACGGCAGCGGCGTCACAAGCCCAAAGCCCCAAAAGGAACTCAGAACTTTCTACAAGGCCTGTTCATTCTCATCGCCCGTGCGAATCCGCACGACTCTGGCGATCGGATAAACGAATATCTTTCCATCTCCCACTTCGCCGGTCCGTCCCGCTTCGGTAATCGCGAGCACGGCCTTGTCGCAATCTTCCGACTTCACGCAAATTTTCAGCAGCACCTTGGGCACAAAGCCCACATCCATCTTCGCCCCGCGATATCGCTCGGTGTGGCCCATTTGCCGGCCAAAGCCTTTGCACTCAATTGCGGTCACGCCCAAAATGCCAAGCTTGGCCAAAGCTGTCTTAACCGCTTCCAACTTATGCGGCTTGATGATGGCCTCAATCATCTGCATCAGACACTCCTTCTAAATTCAGCTTGCAAGGAATCCAACTCGATTCCATCGCGGGAGCTTATACCAAAAGGAGTATACAGGCAGTACTGCCAAGGCAGCATTCGAACCATCGTTCCCGACATCAACAAGCGATGTGCCACCGGGGCCGGAAGCAGGTGTGGCATTTCTCAAATGTCTATGAGAGATAAGGTTATGGTTGATGGCGGGTCGTGCAGCGTGCAGTCCGTCGGCGCATAGGAAAACCGCTCGCCTGCATAAAAAAAAGGCAAAGCGTCTGGTCGCCTGTTGGCTAGCCCAATTTTTGATCGATCTGCAATTCGGTCAAAACGTTCTCGGCAACGAAGATTGGGACCGTGTTGGCAATGCCCAGTGCAATCGCGTCACTTGGCCGGCTGTCGATCGGAATCAGTTTTCCGTTTTGTCGAATATGCAGCCGCGCGTAAAAGGTGTGGTTTTTCAGATTGTTGATCTCGATCCGCTCCAGCGTCCCGCCCATCTGCTCGATTACGCTCGCGAGCAGGTCATGCGTCAACGGCCGCTGCGCCGGCTTGCCCTTCAGACGGCGATCGATGGCCATCGCCTCGCTACTGCCGATGACGATTGGAAAGGTTCGCTCCCCATCCACCTCGCGCAGCCAGATGACTTGTTGGTCCTGCATCTCGCTGATGATGATCTTATGCAGTTCCATCTGAACCGGCATCGCACAACTCCTGCAGTAAGGCGGGCACTGGATAGTATGAATCGCGAATCAACACTGTCAATACGCAAACATGGCAATCACGGCGGCCCGCGTCGTTGCGAGCGACGTTGGGGCGTTGCTCGTTTTCGCCCGCGTTACCCCCGCGTCTTATCCCCCCAGATAAGCGCGCTTGACCTCTTCATGCTCGAGAAGATTTGCTGCAAGATCAGACAGAATCACTCGCCCGGTCTCCAGCACATACCCCCGATGCGCAACACTCAGCGCCATCCGCGCGTTCTGCTCCACCAGAAAAATCGTCGTGCCGCCCTTGTTGATCGTCTTCACGATGTCGAAAATCTTGCGCACAATCAGCGGCGCGAGCCCCAGGGACGGCTCATCGAGGAGCAACACCTTTGGCCGGGCCATGAGCGCGCGTGCAATCGCCAGCATCTGCTGCTCACCGCCGCTCAGCGTTCCCGCCCGCTGTTCGCGCCGCTCGGCCAGCACGGGAAACAGGCCATAGGCGTTGTCCAGATCCTTCGCGATCTCCACGGAATCGCGCCGTTGATACGCCCCCAGCATGAGGTTTTCGCGCACGGTCAGGTTCGCGAAGATCTGCCGTCCCTCGGGCGCATGGCTGATCCCCAGCCGCACAATCTCATGCGCCGCAAACCCTTGTATGGATGCCAGTGTGCTGTCGGAATGAAAGATAATCGTGCCGGCAACCGGCCGGATCAGACCGCTGATGGTTCGCAAAAGTGTCGTCTTCCCCGCGCCGTTCGCGCCAATCAACGCCACAATCTCCCCGGCTTCCACCTGCAGCGAAACCCCGTGCAGCGCCTCGATGACGCCATACCGCACTACCAGGTTGTCGATGCTCAGTATTGGCATTGCTCAGCACGCGTCCCCTAGATAAGCCTCAATCACCCGCGGGTTGCACTTCACTTCTTGCGGCGTCCCCACCGCGATCGTTTCACCATGGTCCAGCACAGTGATGCACTCGCAGATCGACATCACCAGTTTCATATCATGTTCGATCAGCCATACGCCGACTTGAAATCGGTCACGGATAAACCGGATGAGCTCCATCAGTTCCTTTTTTTCCTGCGGGTTCATCCCGGCCGCCGGCTCATCGAGGAGCAGGATCTTCGGATGGGTCGCCAGCGCCCGCGCGATCTCCAGCCGCCGCTGATGTCCATACGGCAGACTGTCGGCCTCTTCCTCCCACCGGTCCGCCAGGTTCAATGTCTTCAGCAACTCCATCGCCTGCTTCACCCGCTCGCGCTCTTCGCGCTGGTGCCGCGGCGTCCGCAAGACCGTTCCCAGAAACCCATGCGACAGCGACTGGTTAAAACCAATCAGTACGTTGTCGAGGACCGAGAGGCCGCCGAACAATCGAATGTTCTGAAACGTGCGGGCAATTCCCAGCCGGTTGATCCGATGACTTTTCATACCGGCGATGGTCTTCGTCCCCAGAGACACCGTTCCCCGCGTTGGCTCATAAACCCCCGTCACCACATTAAAAGTCGTCGTCTTCCCCGCTCCGTTCGGACCGATCAAACCGACTAGTTGCCCGGGATCCAGCGCAAGATTGAAGTTCGTCAGCGCCTTCAGGCCGCCAAACTCAATCGAGAGATTTTTGAGCTCCAGCAACGCCATAGAAAATCTTATGCCATCGGTGCGGTAGGGGGGATGCCCGCACCCGCCGGCCCGGTCGCAAGCCGCCGCCGCGTCCACCACAATTCCCGGCTTCCCATCAATCCCGCCGGCCGAACAATCATCATCACAATCAGGATCAATGAATAAACGATCATGCGCCACGCCTGCACGGCCCGAAGTTGCTCGGGGAGCCAAGTCAGCACAATCGCCGCCAGAATCGCGCCAGTGATGCTTCCCGAACCGCCCAGCACCACCATCACCACCACTTCCACCGAGCGCATGAAGTTAAAGCTGCCAGGATCGATCACCCCCGTGTGCATCGCCTGCAAACCCCCGGCCACGCCCGCGAAAAATGCCCCGATCACAAACGCCGCCACCTTGTAAAAAGTCGTATCCAATCCCATCGCCGATGCCGCGATCTCATCTTCGCGCACCGCCATTAGCGACAACCCTTTGGCAGAATGCGTGATCCGCCACATCGTCACCACGCACACGATGACCCAGGCGTAAGTCCAGAAGAAGTTCGTCACCGGCGGAAGGTCCTTCAACCCACTCGCGCCGCCCACTTCGAACGGCCCGATCGCGTCCACGTTCCGCGCGACCACGACAATGATCTCCCCGAAACCGAGCGTGGCGATCGCCAGATAATCTCCGCGCAACCGAAGCGAGGGAATGCCGATCAAAAGCCCAGTGGCCGCCGCGAGCACGCCGCCCACAATTAACACCAACAAAAACAGCCAGACCCCACCCGCGCCCGCCGCGTAATAGTGTTTGAACAGGATGCCTGCGCCGTACGCGCCCACACCCATGAATCCCGCATGCCCCAGGGAAAACTGGCCGGTAATTCCGTTAATCAGATTCAGGCTCGTCGACAGGATGATCGCGATGCCGATGTTGATGACGATGCTCAAAATGTACGGATCCAGATATTGATCCAGCACGGAGCTAAGCGGCCAGAGTCCCCCAACCAGCAGCGCGAGCAGAACGTTTGCCAGCCACGCCGGCAT
>JBBRHH010000006.1:0-28080 GCA_038222915.1 Tepidisphaerales bacterium | reverse complement strand
GGGGCGTTGGGTAATATGGCTGGGGTAATTGCGCTTGACGTGCCGATTTGCGTCGAGGCCCTCACCCCAACCCTCTCCCCGCTTACGGGGCGAGGGGGCAGGAAATGCAGGGGGCGACGCGGCGATTTTTTGTTGTGTTGGGAGAGATTGAATGATACGGGTGTTGTTGATTTTGGTGTTGTGTTTGGGATCGGGGGTGGCGTTTGCGCAGACTCGGCCGGCGGGGAAGGTGGCGGATTTGAAATTGGCTGTGGAGGCCGCGAAGAAGGCTTGTCTGGCGAGGCTGGCGGAGTCGCCGGAGTATGTTGCGGCGAAGCAGGCGGTTGTGGATGCCGAGGCGAAGCAGGTGGCGCTGCAGAACGCGGGGGGTGAGCCGCAGGATCGGCTGGAGGCGGCGATGGCGACGAACAAGGCGCGGGTGGCGCTGAAGGGGATGGAGGATAAGGCGATTAAATCGGATGACGGGGTGATTGCGGCGGAGAAGGCGCTGGTGGCGGCGACGCCGGTTGCGCCGCGGGTGGTTTACGTCGTGGATGCGGGCGGGGCGATGATGAGTGTGTTTTCGGATATGCGCTCGCAGCTTGCGAAGAATGTGAGCAATCTGACCGAGGATACGTTGTTTGGCGTGGTTGTGTGCGGCGATCCGACGGCGCAGTTTTTCAATCAGAATTTGCTGCCGGCGAAGATTGAGAACAAGAAGAAGCTGGATACGTTCATGGATAAGGTGGCGGCGAAGGGGGAGGCGAATCGGATTGTGGGGGCGCGGGCGGCGCTGTTGCTGAAGCCGGATGCAGTTTGGCTGCTGACGAATGCGACGTGGGGCGATGCGTTGAAGGCGAAGGAACTGGTGTCGATGTACAAGGCGGCGCATGCGAAGATCAACACGACGGTGGCGCTGCAAGAGGGGGCAACGGAGGAGGCGGAGCGGAAGAAGCAGGTGGAGTTTCTGTGGAACCTGGCGCGCGACACGGGGGGCGTTTGCGTGCTTGCGAATGGGGAGGTGCTGAAGAGTCCGGAGGAGATGCCCAAGCCTGCGACGAAGCCGGTGAAGACTGGGGATAGTATTTTTGATGCGAAGTGAATCAATTCGTGAGGGCGGCGAGTTTTGGGAGCTTCTGTTTCATTTTTAACATGGGCTCGAAGAGGTCGCCGAGTTTGGCTACGCGCTTTATGACGGCGTCGGCCTCGAAGACGAGTTTGGAGGGGTCGTTCTTTTTTAAGGCGCGGTCGAGCTCTTCCCAGGTGACGGGGGTGGAGACGGTGGGGTTGTCGCGAGCGCGGAGGGAATAGACGCTGACGGTTGTTTTGTGTCTGTCGTTCTGGCTCCAGTCCATGAAGACTTTTCCTTCGCGCTGGGACTTGCTCATCATGGAGAGGACGTGGCCGGGGTCTTCCTGCTCGAACTGGCGGGCGATGGAGTGGGCGAATTCCTTGGTCTGGTCGAAGGTGACGGCGGTGTTGAGTGGGACGTAGATGTGGAGGCCTTTGCCGCCGGAGGTTTTGGCAAAGGATTCGAGGTTGAGATCGGCGAGGAATTTGCGGAGGCTTTTGGCGACGCGGATGCAGTCGAGGATGTCGGCGGGGGGGCCGGGATCGAGATCGAAGGCCATCATGGTGGGGCGATCGACGTTGCGGATTTTGGCGAGGGAGGTGTGGAGCTCGAGGGAGGCGAGGTTGGCGACCCAGACGAGGGTGGGGAGGTCGTTGCAGATGCAATAGTTGACGGGTTCGCCGCTCTTGTTGGAGTGGATCGGCTGGGTTTTTACCCATGTGGGGCGATGGGTGGGGCAATGCTTTTCGTAGAAGAACTGGTCGGTGACGCCGCCGGGGTAGCGTTTGAGGGTGAGGGCGCGATCGCGCATGTGGGGGAGGAGCGTGGGGGCGATCTTTTGGTAATAGTCGATGACCTGGCCTTTGGTGAAGTGCGCGGCCGGGTAGAGAACCTTTTCGAGGTTGGACACTTTCAGGTCTTTGCCGGCAACGTGGACTTCGATGCTGCTCATGCCGATTTCCGTTTGCGTCCGGACTGACCTTTGTGTTCGGCGACGTCGTGTTTGATGTTGCGGCGGGCTTTGTCGACGCTGGCCTGAAGGGCGGCCATCAGGTCGACGGCCTTGGAATTGGTGGATTTTTCGCCGGGCTTGGGAGGCTCTTCCTTGATGTGGAGCGTTTTGGCTTTGCGATGGACAAGGTCTTCGAGGCGTTCCTTGTATTCGTCGCGATAGTCTTCGGGGTGGAATTCGCCGGCGAGGGATTCGATGAGGTGGCCGGCAGTTTCCAATTCTTTTTCGCCGGGGTGCACGCCCGGTTGCAGTCCGTCTATATTTTTGAGGTCCATGATTTCATCTCCAAAATGCATCGTCTCCAAACACAATACACCATCCACCGGCCTTAACGCAGCCAGTGTTTCGTGATCTCGCATGACAAATCTGGCGATGCCGACTTTGCCGGATTTTTGCATTGCTTCGAGCAGAAGGTGGTAGGCCTTGGCGGCGTTGCGGTCGGGTAAAAGATAGTAGGGCTTGTCGTAATAGAGGGGATCGATTTCGGACATTTCGACGAAGTCGGTGATCTCGATGGTGTGCGATTTTTCGGGGGCGACTGCGTCGAGCTCGTCCTGGGAGACAACGATAAATTTGTCGGGGCTGAGCTGGTATCCTTTCACGATGTGATCGGGGGGAACTTCCTTGCCATCGGTGGGGGAGACCATTTTTCGCTGGAGGCGGACGTTGTCCTGATCGTGCAGGAGGTGAAAGCGGATGGCTTCGTCGCGAACTGCGGTGACCATGCGGACGGGGATGTTGACGAGGCCGAAGCTGATGGAGCCGGACCAGAGGGATCTTGCGCCGGTCGGGTTTGGGATTGTGCGGGTTTTTCCGGTTTTTGGTTTTCTGATTTTTGTGGTTGTCATTGGATTCGCTCCTTTACGACGTCTTGAGCGTCTTTGTCTTCGCGGAGTCCTTTGAAGGAGGCCTGCTGGACCATTGCGCCGTCGGGCCAGCGGCGGAAGTCGACGTCCACGACCAGTTGAGGCTTGACGAAGATTACCTGACTGCGTTTGGGGACGGATTCGGCGAACGGGCTTTGCCTGCTCTTTAGTGGGCGCAGGCGGGCGACTAGGTCGTGGTGGGTTGCGTTGGAGAAGCCGCTGCCGACGTTGCCAGCGTAGTGGAGTTTGTTGCAGTCGTGGTAGCCGAGGAGCAGTGCGCCGACGCGTGATTGTTGGGACGAGCTTTTTTCGGGGATCCAGCCGCCTACTACGAATTCCTGGCGCTGGACGATTTTGATTTTTCGCCATGCGCCGGAGCGACGGCCGGGCTCGTAGAGGCTCTCGAGTTGTTTGGCGACCAGGCCTTCGAGGTGGTGTTCGCGGGCGGTGGCGAGCATGGCTTCGCCGTCGCCGTATTCGGCTACGGAGAGACGCCAGTTGTTTCCGACAAGGGCTACTTCTTCGAGCATGGCGCGGCGCTGGCGGTAGGGGAGATCCATGGTGGATTGGCCGTCGAGGTAGAGAACGTCGAAGATGAAGTAATAGACGGGGATGGTGGCCATGAGCTTTTGCACCTGTCGCGCATCCTGGACGTGCATGCGGTGCTGCAACTTTGCGAAGCTGGGTGCGCCGGCGTCGTCGAGGGCGACGATTTCGCCGTCGAGGACGACGCGGCGGTCGGGGCCCAGTGCGTCGCCGAGGGCGGAGAGTTCGGGGTAGCGGGGGGTGATGTTGAGGAGGTTGCGGCTTTCGAGTTGGAGTTGGCGGCCGTCCCAGTAGGCGAGGGCGCGGACGCCGTCCCATTTGAATTCGAACGCGTACTGTTCATCGTGCTGTGGGAGGACAGAGAGCGCGGCCATCATCGGTTCGATGTGGCGGGGCATCGTGGCGGTCCGACGCGGACGTGAATGGACGACAGCTCGCAACATATGCGACTTTCATCAGCGGCCAATCGTCCTTGATGAACAGAAAGGGAAGGCTCCAGCCATGCCCGGCGTAACCCAGTTGAGATAATGCAAGGAGCGCGCCAATTGGATGGGCTGGCTGGCTTTGGATTGATAGATGCTGGATTGCGCTGTAGTTACGTGGAAGGTCCGAAGAATGGAGGGGCGGCCATTTCAGATGGCGAGGGTGTCCGGGTGTCACTCTGTCGGCGTTGTGGTGACTTGTGCTTCGGGCATGGGGGTGGGGACGATTTTCTTGAGAGCGATCTGGGATGGCGTGCGATGGTGTCGATGACGCCACCATGCATACAGGCCGATGAAGATGGCCAGAAGGATTGCGCCGCCGATGAAATAGAATTTGGCGTCGGCGATTTTTTTATGGACGCGGGGATCGTTCAAGTCGCCGATGGTGTGGCCGATCCACCAGCCGAGGGCGATCCATATTCCGCCGCTGACGAGGGCGGCGAGGCCGTCGGCGATAATGAACTTCCAGAAGCTGAATCGAATGGTGCCGGCGGCGATGACCATTGCGCCGCGGATGCCGGCAAACAATCGGCCGACGGCGACGACCCAGACGCCCCATTTTTCGAAGAGGACCTGGGCGCGCTTGATGCGTTTTTCCGTGACGTGTTTTCCGATGAGGGGGAGGCGGGTGACGTTGAGGCCGAACTTTTTGCCGATGTTGTAGAGCACGATGTCGCCGCCGATGATGCCGCACCAGCAGCATATGGCGACGAACGTGAGTTTGAGTCGGCCCTGGGCGACGCCAAAGCCGCCGATGAGGAGGGGGATGTCTTCGGGGACGGGGAGGCCGAGGCCACAGGCGAATAGAACGATGAACAGGATAAAATAGCCGCCGGTTTCCAGGGCGTGCTCAACCGACTGCATGAGCGCAAGCAATTCCATCGCGTGGTTTCCTCGGCGGATTCGCGGCACCATTGCCGGGCGAAGCGTGTTGGGGCGTCATTATGGTGTAAGGTTCGGCTTGTGCAAAGGTTGAATGATTCGCCCGCCGGCGGCCGGGCGTTTATGCTGGTGGGTTCATGCAGCGACGCCGCAACTCCTCCGACAATTTTGATCCGCGGGATCTCCAGCCGCTGGCCAACGTGTTTATGCGACTTGGTCCGCAGGCGCGGGTGGTGGTTGTCGTGGTGTTGCTGGTGGTGGGGATTGTCGCCGCGGTTGTTTATTACCAGCATCAGCATGCGGCACATGGGCCGCAGAATACTTCCAGCGTGGGCGCGCCGCTGAATGAGAACGCGCTGCTGGGGAATCCGAGTGGCGCGACGGCCGATTGGTCCAACAAGGCCAATTATTTGATGGTGAAGGCGAACTATGTGCTGTCGTACAACGACGGGCTGGGTATTCCGAACTGGGTGAGTTGGCGTCTGCGGCGGGAAGATCTGGGCACCGCGCCGCGGAAGCAGGGGTTTGATCCAGATTCGAGTTTGCCGTCGTCGTTCAATCGCGTTGTCACCGACTGGTACAAAAATGTGGGCTTTGATCGGGGGCATATGTGTCCGGCGGGGGACAGGACGGCGACGCAGGAGATGAGCTTTTCTACGTTCATCATGACCAACATTATTCCGCAGGCTCCGAACGTAAACCGCAAGGCTTGGGAACAGCTTGAATCGTATTGCCGGGATCTTGTGAGGCAGCGCCAGCGTCTTTACATCATCGCGGGGCCGGACGGGAAAGGCGGGCGGGGCGGCCGGGGATTTGCGGAATCGATCGCGAATGGTGCGGTGAGCGTTCCGGCGGAGTGCTGGAAAATTGTGGTGGTTGTTCCCGAGGATGGTGAGGATGACGTTCGCAAGATCACGTCGGATACGCGGGTGATCACGGTGGTGATGCCGAATGACAATGAGGTGGTGGGGGAGGCGTGGTCGCCGTTTCGAACCAGCGCGGCGGAGATTGAACGGCGGACGGGGTTCAAGTTTTTTGACACGCTGCCTGCTGAAGTGGCACAGGCACTGCGGCAGAAGGTGGACAGTGTGTCGATCCCGACGCCGCGGCCGCGCACACCGGACTCGGAATAATCATGGCGCAAGAGATTCACAAGGCATTGGGCAATGTTGTGGAGGGGTTGGACTACCCAAGCGAATCCGACGCGCCGTTTGATGGGTTTTGCTGGCCGGCGTCAAAGGATGCTGTTGCGGACTCTGCGCTGGCGCAGGTGGCGGCGCATGTTCCGCGCGGCGCGCAGATTCAGGAGCTTTCGGTGGCGGAATTTTTCGAGCCGCTGAACGACTCGGCCGAGTGCGAGCGGTTTCAGGTTTTGCGACATGTATTGCAATCGCTGCTTCCGAACGCCTCGGTGTTTCGGGCGGGGGAGATTGAGGTGCAGATTTATCTGATTGGAAAGACGCCGACGGGGGACTGGGCTGGACTTCATACGGTGTCGGTGGAGACGTGAGATCTTACGGGCGATTCATTGGCGGCAGGTGCTCGACCGAGTCGCGGAATTCGTGGATGCGAAGGCCCATGTGGCGGGCTACGCAGGCGGCGAAGATTGAGACCAGTAGCACGATGAAGGTGATCTGCATCCAGCGGATGGGTCTGGCGAGGAGTTTGCTGCCACGGGTGAGGCGGATGGACATGACCAGGCCGGCCAAGCCGAGGGCCGCGTGTCCGTAGAACCAGGGTTTGCAGGCCGCGAGCGTCGTGCCGGCGAAGATGTCGTAGCGGTCGTAGCTTGGCCAGACGCGCCAGGTTGAAATGATGCCCGAGATGACCAGTGCCGCGAGGCTGGTCCAGATGACGCGGCTGAAGACCCACCGTGCGCGGCCGAAGACGGCGAGGCGTTGTTCTTCGAGGAGATCTTCGGTGGAGGCGGGGACGACGAATTCGAAGAACAGGATTCCGCCCACCAGCAGCATTGCGCCGACGATGTGAACCCAGCGGATCAGGGGCAACCCAATATTGTATAGCCAGTCGGGAAGATCCATTGTTTTGTGGGGTAAATGCACAGACTTCGCGGGGACGGTACTTGACGGCCATAAGCCGGGACGCAAGATACTCGATTTCATGGTTTTTCGCACCTTCGCATTTGTGTCGCTGTTGGCCGCCTTTTCAAATTTTGCATCTGCTGAAGACTGGGCGCAATTTAGAGGTCCGACCGGGCAGGGTATCTCGACGGCGGCTGGCCTTCCCGTGGAATGGTCTGCGACGAAGAACGTTACGTGGAAGGTGGCGGTTCCGGGACATGGGTGGTCGTCACCGGTCATGTCGGGCGGGAAGTTGTATCTCACCACGGCGGTCGGCAAGGCGGGAACACCCGTATCGCTTCATGCCTTGTGCCTGAATGTCGCCGATGGGAAAGTGATTTGGGACACGGATATTTTTCAGCCGGACAATGCGCTGGTTGCGGCGATGCACGGGAAGAATTCACTTGCGAGCCCGACGCCGATTTTGACGGCTGATCGGCTTTATGTGCATTTTGGGCATATGGGGACGGCGGCGCTCGACCTCTCGGGGAAGATCATCTGGAAGCAAAATTCGATCAAGTATCCGCCGACGCACGGGAACGGCGGTTCGCCGGTTCTTGTGGACAATATGCTGATCTTCAACTGCGACGGCGGGCCGACGCCCAGCGTGTATGCGTTGGATGCGGCGAGCGGCGAGATCAAGTGGAAGACGGTACGGACCACGACGGCGCACAAGACATTTTCGTTCTGCACGCCGCTGGTGATCGATTCGAATGGCGTGAAACAGTTGATCAGCCCAGGCAGCGGATATGTGGCGGCGTACGACCCGGCCGACGGGCATGAATTCTGGCGGGTGCGTTATGGGGAAGGGTATTCAGTCGTGCCGAGGCCGATTTTTGCGCAAGGGTTGCTGGTTCTGAGTTCCGGTTTTGATTCGCCGATTCTGTATGCGATCAAGCCCGAGGGAGCGAAGGGGGATGTCACGGATACCAACGTGCCTTACACGATTCGCAAGGGTGCGCCGTGCACGCCATCGACACTGGTTGTCGGGGACGAACTTTATTTCGTGTCGGACATTGGCGTGGCAAGTTGCGCCGATTTGAAGACGGGCACGATTCACTGGACGCATCGGCTGGGCGGCGGTTTCTCGGCGTCGCCGCTTTTTGCGGATGGGAAGATTTATTTCCAGAACGAAGCCGGGACGGGGTTCGTGATCAAGCCGGGGAAGACGTACGAGCAGTTGGCGGAGAACGATCTTGGTGAGCGCTCGCTGGCGTCGTATGCGGTGGGGGACGATGCGCTGTTCATCCGAACCGACGAGCATCTCTGGAAGATCGTAGCGCCGAAGTAGCGCCCTCAAAATCAATCCAATGCCGCGGTGCCTACCGCTTCGCGTCCTTCGTCGCCGACGGAGGGAGATGGAGGAGGACTGGTTTGCAGGTCAACCATTTCGCGGTATCGGCCGCTGGCCTGCATTAACTCTTCGTGGCGACCTTGTTCGACGACGCGGCCGTTTTCGAGAACCAGGATTCGGTCTGCGCCCACGATGGTGCTGAGGCGATGGGCGATGACGAAGCTGGTTCGGCCGGCCATGAGGGTTTGCAGGCTGGCTTGAATCAGGCGCTCGGATTCGGTGTCGAGATTGCTGGTGGCTTCGTCGAGGATGAGGATGCGCGGGTCGGCTAAATGGGCGCGGGCGATGGTGAGGCGCTGGCGCTGGCCGCCGGAGAGTTTTACGCCGCGCTCGCCGATGAGGGTGTCGTAGCCGTTGGAGAGCTGGGTGATGAAGTTGTGGGCGTTGGCGGATCTGGCGGCTTCTTCGATTTCTTCCTGGGTGGCGTTGCGGCGGCCGTAGGCGATGTTTTCGGCGATGGAACCGTCGAAGAGGAAGGTGTCCTGTTCGACGATGCCGAGAAGGCGGCGGTAACTTTCCACGGCGATGTCGCGCAGGTCGATGCCATCGATGCGGACTGCGCCTGCGGTGGGGTCGTAGAAGCGGGCGATGAGGTTGCAGAGGGTGGTTTTGCCTGCGCCGCTGGGGCCGACGAGGGCGACCATCTGGCCGGGCTGTACTTCGACGTTGACGTCGTGCAATACTTCCTTTGCGGCACCGCCGGCCTTGCCGGATTGCGGGTAGCTGAAGGAGACGCGGTCGAGGGTGACGCGACCCTGGATTTCGGCGGGGGTTACCGTGATCGAGCCGGGCTTACTGGGCATTTCGGTGGGCTCGGCGAGGAGATCCAGGACGCGATCGAGGCCGGCGAGATTGTTTTGCAGGCCGGTTGCGCTGTTGGCGAGCGTTGCGATGGGGCCAAGGAGGAAGCCGAGGTAAGCGAGGAACATGACGAGGTCGCCGACGGTGAGGGCTTGTTCGGGACGGATTGCGCCGGCGCGGAGTTTTTCCATGTCGCTCAGAACGCGGTTGCCGCCGTAATAGAGCAGGAGGGCGGATGCGAAGGGGATGAGAACGGACCAGGCGACGTCGATGCCGCGCATCCACCACCAGGCGAAGACTTCCTGGCGGGCCATGAGATGGTTGTTGCGGGTGAAGGTGCCGGCCTCGTAGTTCTGGCGGGAGAACGATCGGACAACACGCATCCCGCCGAAGGCTTCGGTGGCGTGGCTGTCGGTGTGCTGGCGGCTGGAGCGGATGTCGCGGAAGAGCGGGCGGATGCGGCCGATCCAGGTGCGGTGGGTGAGCCAGACGATGGGTAGAAGCAAGAGCGAGCCGAGCAAGAGGCGCCAATCGACGAAGACGAGGACGACGAGGCTGCCGATCAGTTTGATGATGGCCTGCCAGGGGTTGTAGATGAGAGAGAAGATGAGATCACCGACGCCGCCGGCGTCTTCGCGGAGGATGGAGGCGACGCCGCCGGATTTGAGTTCGTAGACGCGGTGGAGGGGGAGGCGGACGGCGTGATCGAAGACGGTTTTGCGGACGGAGAGCTGGACGCGCTTGGTGGTGCGGGTGGTTTGCCAGCGGCTCCAGAGACCTAGCATTTCGGTGATGGCGGTGAGGGAGACCATGACGACGGAGACGAAGAGGAGGAGCTCGCGCTTGCCGCTGGGGAGGCGAACCCATTGGGGGAGTTTCAGTTTCGAGGGGTGGTCGCTGAGGACGTTGTCGAAGACGATTTTTGTGCCGTAGAGGGGGACGAGGCTGAGGAGACTGGTGAAGCTGAGGGCGAGGAGGGCGAGGAGCATGGTGCGGCGGTGTTCGCCCAAGAGATGCCAGAGTTGGCGGAAGAGGGTGAGGAAGGAGCGGCTGCGTTTTTTGGATTTTTCCTTGTCACCCGGATGGCCTTGGCCGCCGGGGTGGTTGCCGAGGGTGGATGGGGGGATTTCGTCGGCACCCTCGCGGCGGCGCTCGCGGAGGCGGCGCTTGTATTCGGTGTATCTTCTGCGGCTGGAACGGAAGGCGTGTAGCATTGGGTGTAATCATAGCAGCGATGGGGGGCCGGGGCGTAGGGGTGCTTTGGGGTGGGCGGGGGAGCGGTTTTAAGCGCCGGGCGATCACGTGCGTACAAGGAGCGGAGTGTTGCCTGCGTACGGGGGAGGTGTTCGTTCCGGCGGGTGATTGGATGGCGTCGAGGTGGAAGGAATCGAGCGTTTTGGACGATGAGTGCCGGTGTTAATCAATCGATTACGCTTAAATCACGCGAACGCGCCATCCGGCGGGTGGCTGCGGCCGTTGCTGGTATAGGCTTTTCATTGCTGCCACAGGTTGGTCGTGGCGCGGACAGCATTCCGATTCCGAACTCTTCGTTTGAGTTGCCGTTTGTGTTCAATTTTGCACCGTACGCCACGGCGACCATCGCGAGTTGGCAAAAATCACTCGCCCCTGCATACTTCTATACCAATTTCACGCAAGGGCCCAGCGAATCGACGGCAGCCTTCCAGGCGCGCGTAAATGATAGTTGGCACAACAATGCAGGCATCTTTCTGAACGTTCCCCAAGCGCCGATCGACAATGTCGACGGGCGGCAGTCCGGGTTTATCTTCGCCCTGCCCGGCAACGAACTGTATCAGGACCTTTCGTTCACCACCGGGCCATCGACCGGATCTCCAATCACCTATCAGGCGGGCCTTTCTTACCAGCTCAGTTTCAGAATTGACGGCGGTGGCTACGGAATGGAGTTGGGGGTGCCCCTCGACTTCAATCTGTACTACCGCGATACCTCGATCACCTCGGGCGACAACCGCGTCAATGTCGGATCGTTTGTTGTCTCAAATACCCACAATCCGGACCCTACAACATCCATTTCTCACCTGATCGACTACACGCTTAACGTTCCGGCGGCACAGAGCGCAGCGTGGATTGGCAAACAGATCGGCGTGCAGATTTATTCGCCTTATGACGACGCCAATACCGGGGGCTATTGGGATGTGGACTATCTTCGGCTCACGTCCACGCCCTCCGTCAATGAATGGAAGACCAATGGCACCGGCAATTTCTCTGGCGCCGCCAACTGGTCGCTGAACATTCCAAATAAGTCTGTCTTTGCCGATAACGAAGCCGGGGCGGTCGCTACATTCAAAACCAATAGCGGCGCGATCAACGTTAATCCCACCGTCCACGTCGATACCAACGTCACTGTCGGCGCGATCAACTTCGACACCGGCGCGACGGGTATCGGCTACACCCTCGATTCCACCGGCGGAGACATCACGCTGGACAACAACTCCGGCGGCACCAACGCGCTGCCGGCGCATATCGGCAGCGGCGTCAACGCCAGCATCAATGTGACCAACGGCAATCACACGATCACCGCGCCGATCACCATTGCGGATCACACCGACGTCAATGTCGCACCGGGTCAATCGCTCACCGTCGGCACCGTGGCACATCCCGCCACGGTTACGGTGAACTCCGGGAAAAATCTTAACCTGCAGGGACCCGGAACCTTGAACGCCGACAATGCAAGCGTGAACAACAGCGGCACGATTAACGTCAACGGCGGGACCAACTCCATCGGGGCGATCACTGGCAGCGGAGGGGTGGGCATTGCCAGCAGCCAAACACTCAAAGTTCGTTCCATCACCCAAAGTTCCGTGGTTTCCGATGGCACGCTTCACATCACGGGCACAGGTTCCACCCTCGGTTCCGTGAGCAATAACACGGCCGGTCATGGCACGGTGCAGGTTGACGGCGATCTCACCCTCACCGGCACCATTTCGCCGGACACACTCACTAACACCGGAACCACGAATATCAACGGTGAAGGAACCATCACCAACGTTGTCAACGACGGCACGCTGAACATCGGCGGCGGCGATGATTTGTCGAGCAACATCGAGAGGCTGCTCGATGGCCCCGATGCGTTTTTGATGGACCTCACCACAGTCGAAGCCCCGGCATCGACGGGGATGATGCGGGCCGTGCGAGGTCGCACAAGCTATTGGAACCGTGCTGCCGCCCCCCTTCCTATTGAATCAAGCGATGTCATAATTACGTCAGAATCTCCGTCCGTTTTGGTGCGGTCGTTTGAAATAAAGAATTTTGCTTTCGACCCGATTCCGCCTGCAGCCATCCCTGATTTTCCGATTCAACTTCTCTCCGGGACGGCCATATCTTATGCTTCTACAAACACTTCCAATCTGGCATCCTCGGTGCCGGAACCCAATTCCTCCGGCTTTTTGATAACGGCCGGACTCTACCTGTTAAGACGTCGTCGCAACGGCTTCAACGGCAGAGGTTGATCGGCGTAACGTCCCATAACAGCTTCAGCTGTGTCCGCTGGCTTGCATTTGTTTTAGGCCATCGCTGAGGCAGGGCGTTTCACGAAAGTTGGAGGTTGGAATGAGGTTCAATCATTTAGCACTGGCGGCGGGTGCCGCCATCGCAGTCGGAAGTGCCGCGCCAATAGTGCAGGCTTTTCCGATCTTTACGGTCCCGGTCGGCAATTCTTCGTTTGAAGCCAATGATGAGAGCAACTCTCCGTATGCCTCGCCTGCTCTTGATGTCTGGACTAAAGCGCCAGTCCCGCAGTACTTGATCGATCAGGTGCAAGCTTATTTGGAAGGGCTTGGCGATCCCAACGCCGCCATCGAAGCGCCTGCTATCGCAGCAGGTCAATTCGACCAAGCCGTGGGAACATTCAACGCGGTCGGTTCGATCACGCCGGGCCATAACGGTAACGGTAGTCCCACGACTGGCTTTCAGGGATTGAACGGCGCTTACATGTTTCCAACCCCTGGAAACGGGATATCGCAGGACACGGGCATAGGCGCCATTAACGCCAACTATCAGGTCGGTGCCCTCTACCAGCTTACGGTGGCGGTAAACGGTGGCGGCAATATGGATCTCAATGTACCCCTCGATATCAGTTTGTATTACCTCGATAATAGCAACGTCCCGACGGTGATCCCGGGTGCCATGGTTGAAGCACTGAATCAAAACGCCCCGGGTAACGCCATCTCATTCCTCACCGACTACAGCGTGAATCTCCCGGAGGTTCAAAGCACCGACGCATGGGCCAACCGGCCAATCGGCGTTCAGATTTACTCGCCCTACGCTCTGGCCGTTAATGGCGTCGGATATTGGGATATTGATAATGTGCGCCTTGCAGCTGTTCCCGAACCAACCACCGTTCTGCTATTGTCGATGGTTGCCGCTGGCGCGGGTCTGAGGCGGCGTCGACGCGCCTGACCCTCCGCCGGAGCGATCATGATGTCCGTCAACAATCGACAGGGTGAATGCGTGGGCAGCCGCGCATTCACCCTTGTTGAATTGATGGTTGTCATCGGGATCATCTCGATCTTGATGAGCCTTCTGCTGCCAGCGCTGGCGCGGGTGTGGGAGTCTGCCCGGAAGGCCAATTGCGCGGCAAATCTTGAACAGGTTGGTCTGGCGATTCATACTTACTCGATTGATAACAATGGGCGGATCCCTTTTGGTCCCAAGGCACCGCCCATCTTTGGCGCTGGAGATTTTTATCCCTCCACCGGAGCGCCGACCAGCCTGATTTCGCTCTCTAACGGCGCACCGGTAGGCCTTGGTCTCCTTCTGCAAAATCAGCTTGCGAGCCAGCCCAAGGCGCTCTTCTGCCCCAGCAGTGACGATCCGAGCAACGCGGACGAGGAACTCTCCCACGTTGGCTGGCAGCAGGCGCAGTGCAGTTACTACTACCGCCACGCATCAGTCACGCGACAGTTCGATACGGCCGCTCTGCTGAAGCTGCCGGTTACCCACATTCAGTTGGCGAACATGGGCGATAACCGCAATGGCCGACGCATCCGCGCTCTGGCCCTTGATGTTCAGTTTCCGGCTCCCTCCGGTTTCGGATCGTTCGGCATCAACCCTTCCACGCACCACAGCCAGAAGTTTTGCAACATCCTCTTTACCGATGGCCATGTAGTCAGCTTTCCGAACGACAACAGCAAGTACACCGTGGATCTGAGCGACTACGTCAACCTCACCAATGCTTTCGACACGATGCTGAAAGTTTTTGAAACGGCGGACCTCGCGCAGTAGCCAGTTAAGCACTATTGGGTAATCGCTGGATGTCATCAGGATAATGCGGCAACGCCATGGCGGGCGTTATGGTATTTTAATCACGCGCAGTAGATTCCGCGGCCTTGCGCGCGTGGAACGGGCTAACGAACTTACAACTGATGGAGATTCACCCGATGGCTCAAACATCCCGCCGTGGATTTCTTGCTTCGCTTGGCACAATGGCGGGGGCTTGTGCGCTTTCCAGGAATGCGTCGGGGGCGGACATTCTCTCGCTTGAGCCTGCGACCCAACCGGTGGCGACGACGCATCCCGCTACCACCCGCGCGGTGGCCACGACGCATTCGTCGGGCGATGCGCTCTACACTGTCACCGAAGATCCTTCGTTTATTCCGACCACGCTTTTTCTTACCTGGCAGCGCGATCCGACGACGACGATGACCGTGCAGTGGATTGGGACAGTGGGCGAGACGTCCAGCACGAAGGTCTATTACACTTCCAGCCTGAAAGATCCGTGGCTTTCCGCGGAGCCGACGCCGCGGCCTTATCCAAAGTCTGATTTGAAGGTTTTTCGAGCCGAGCTGACCGGGCTGACGCCGGGGACCAACTATCAGCTTCGCATTGGGCGGAATTCGCCGACTTATCGGTTCCGGACGATGCCCGCCAAGGCGACGGACGCGATCAGCTTTATTTCCGGCGGCGATTGCGGCATCAACAAGCACGCGGTTGCGAACAACATTCAGGCGGCACGGCAGGACCCGATGTTTGCGCTGATTGGCGGGGATCTGGCTTATGAGAACGGAACGAACATTGATGCCAGCCTTACTTTTTTGCGTAACTACAGCCGGACGATGGTCGGTCGGGATGGGCGGCTGATTCCGCTGGTTGCCACGATTGGGAATCACGAAGTGGACGGAGGGTATGACAAGCCGCGCACGAAAGCGCCGTTCTTTTACGCGCTTTTTGATGGGCTTTACCCGGACACTGGTTACAACACGCTCGACTTTGGCGACTACCTCAGCCTCGTGCTGCTCGACTCGGGGCACACGTCGCCGATCGGCGGCGAACAGACTTCGTGGCTGAACAAGGTGCTGGCCGATCGGGTCGACCATCCGCATGTGATCGCGGTGAATCATGTGCCGGCGTATCCGTCGTTCCGGAACATGGCGTCGACGCAGGCGAACAATGAACCGGCCAAGAAGGGGACGGGCGAGGAAAACCGGGAACACTGGACGCCGCTGTTCGACAAGCATCGCGTGCCGGTGGTGCTCGAGCACCACGATCACACGTTTAAGCGGACCAAGCCGCTGATTGATGGAATGCCCAACGATGATGGGGTGCTGTATCTGGGTGATGGGTCGTGGGGGATGATTCGTGCTCCGCAGTCGCCGGAGAAAATGCACATCCTCGCGGCCAGCAGCCGGGACTATCATTTGACGTTGCATCGCCTTCAAGGGGAGGAGCGGTTTCATATGGCGCTGGATGAAAACGGGCGGGTAATGGATGTGGGGCGGAGCGGGCAGCGGAAGCGGGGGTCGGTGCTGGTGACGCCTTCGTAGGGTCGCACGACTGCACTGAAATTTGACGAGGGCTTCGCCGCCCGGTGCTGCGGATGAAACCGTCGAGCACGAAACCCAATTCCAATAGGCCAGATTACTTTCCGCAGAATCGTTTTGGACTGCCTGTGTGCGGGCCTGCGCGCGTTCTCCTAGGCGCTGTTCAGCCTCTCAGGGCCCGCGATATCACATCGCATGTCGGTATGGGCGGAAGCGAAGAGCTCAATGTTCTCGATTACCTCGGCGACTGAAAAAACTCGGGGTGTTCGGCTCTATGGAGTTTCTTCGGATGGGGTGAAGTCGTCGGCAGCTCGCGGTGCGCAGGCGGTTCACGATCGCGGCCATTCGGTTGTAGAAGGCGAGACAGAGGAGTCCGCAGGCGGAGATGACGATGATGGGACTGACGCTGGCGGCGATGACTTTAGTCCACTGGTCCATGCCATGACGTCCTGTTGGGACCAAGTTACCGAATTGATGGGCGCGCGTCGACGGCGGAGGGGGCTAGTTAGCAGTCCGTGGCGAAAGTCGCGCGGGCCCAGCTTGCATCTTTTCGCCACGGACCGCTAGCTTAAACCGTCCCAGCGTTCGGGCTCTTCGCCGGCCCGGTCTTCGCGAGCGATGGAAGTGTCCGTAGTGGGCGTGACGGTGCGATTTGTGTAGTTGGCGGCGGTCAGGTTGACGCGGTTTGTCACGGGGTTGGCCTGGGTTTTGGGGAGGTTGGGTTTGGCTGGCGTCATCTTCTCATTTTCTCCTGAACTTATTGACGCTATCGGCCAAAATGTGGCCGTGGTTGGGTTCGAATTGCAGGGTGTTCTTAGGGTGGCATAGGGGTTGCTTCGGCTTAGGTCCGTCGTTCATTTCGCCACGGAGTGTGTCCCATGCGAGTTACTGAATCAGAGTTGCTGTGCGAGCTTCACGATCTGGCGCAGACGCCGGGTGTCGAGCGGATCAGTGTGATGTGGGAGACGGCCGACAACTCGGTGAATGATTTCGGGGAGCGGGTTGCGGGAGGGTGCTGTCTGACTCCAGCGGCGATGCCGCTGATGCTGGCCTGTCCTGGGGATGTGACGCGTGTGAACATCGCAGCGGAAGGATCCATGCCATTGGCGTCAGGCGGCGCGAGCTCCATTGCAAGTTCTTTGAACGAGGGGCGACATCGATTGGGACTCAATGATCTGGAAAACGTGCGGATTACGCCGCACGATGACGGCGATGGGCAGGTGTATTTTGCCGTTGAAAAAGTGTTGCAGTGACCCCTTGAACTCTGGATCTAGTCCAGTCTGGTCTGAGAGGTGGACGGGAACTGGGGGGCGAGTTTATTGTCGGCGTGGAAATGGGACCAGATGAGATTCATCGCGAGGGCGAGGACGCTTAGGCCGACGGCGGCGGCCGCGTAGCCTTTGAGGCGGGAGGCGAGCTGGGTTTGGTCGCTTAGGAACAGGGCGACGCCGCCGCAGCCAACACCCAGAATACTGAAAACATTTCCGATGTCGGCTTCGTCGGCCCAGATGGAGAGGACGAGGCCTAGCATGCCGCACACGAAGGCGAGGGCGGTGAGGACCTGGGTGAGGCGGTATTGGATTGCGTGATTGCGTTTGCGGCGTCGGTGGGCGAATTGCGTTGGGTCCAGCGCGGTTTGTGAGGAGTCGTGGGGTGAGGGGATGGAGATGGTGTGGGCGGTGGCAAGCTTCAGGGTCGCGGCGCGTGGGGATTGCTCGCGCAGGACGCGCTCTTCTTCGCCAGACAGTTGGCGCGCATTGACGTGTTTTACGCGACGCGTGCTGCCGGGTCGGACTGAGGCGGGATCTTCGCTCACGAAACGCATCTCATCAAAAATCGACTCATTCGAACAAAACCTGAAGCCACAATGCCCGGCGGGCGTTATCGGGCCTGTGTGGCTTTAATCCTGATGGATTTTTCGGCCCTGGGGCGGAAAAGGCAACACTGCTGCTGAAAACATTCCTGCCAGAATAATGCGGATGGCGGGGCTTTTATACACGGATCCTGGAATCGGCGAGTTCGCCTTCGTTTTCACCGAGGGCGGCGCGAATGCCACGGCTGCTGGCGGCCTGCACGAGGAGGAGAAGTAATATTGCAATAATTGGATATACCACGAAGCGGGACCATTTGAGGATGGCCTCGGAGGTGTTGGCGGGTTGGAAGTTTGCGTGCTGGAGATCGGACCAGGTGAAGAGGACGCCGGGGATCTGGAAGTCGACGGAGGCCGCGTTCTGGCTGGCGAGATAGGCCTGCCAGGGGAAGAGCAGGACGGCGAGGACGATGCACCAGATGAAGGCGGAGGTGACGCGGGAGACACCGATGAGACGGCCGACGAGCATGATTTTGACGATCAAGAGGAGGACGATCGCGAGGACGAGAACGAGGGTGATGCCGAGGAAATTGATGACTGCGGTGCAATAGCGGATGGCCTGGACCCAGCGCGGTTCGCTGACGGCCGATTCGGTGGAGAGTACTGGGGGCAGGGCTGCATCGGCGGCGGGCAGGGTGGCAGGGATGGCGAGGGCGACGCCGGGCTCGGTGTAGTGCTGGGTGCGGAGGGCGAAGAACGAGCCAACCTGGATGAGGAGCATGAGCAGGAGAATGAGAAAGAGCCAGTTTTTCGCACGGCGGGCGGTGATCATCGCATCGGCGTAGTCGGCCGCTGTTGCAATGGCGTTGTTCATGGATTGGGTCCTCGAAAAATCTCCACCGTGCATGGTTACGGAAAATCGTCTGGTACGCAAACGGATGAAGGTGGCTGGCTGGTGGCGACGCCGGATTTCGATGGAGCGTCGTTTTCACGATATGATGGTGACGCCATTTCTGGCGAGGTGAAAAGATGATGAGCGACGTGGAAATGGAGACGGCGATCAAGGCGGGGAAACTGCTGGCCGGAATGAGTTTTAATCAGCGGGTCTGGGCGTTGACGTCGCGGATTGAGCGAGGGCGGGTGACTACGTACGGTCAAATTGCGCGAAAATTAAATACCAGAGCGTATCGGGCGGTGGGAAATGCGCTGAATAAGAATCCATATGCGCCTGTCGTGCCCTGCCATCGGGTGGTGGGGAGCGGGGGAACTTTGACAGGGTTTGCACATGGTTTGAGGCGGAAAAAGGAAATGCTGGCGGAGGAAGGAGTGGCGGTGGCGGGCGGGAAAGTGGATATGAAGGCGGTTTTTCAACCGTTGTAAGCAGTTTTCTGGAGGGTTATGGAGGGGCGGCGAGTTTATATGAAGCGGGCGGGCGGTTCATCTGTACACTCCTTGGCGGTTGCAACGTTTGTATGGACGCTGTGACACCTTCATCCGGATTCGGTTGAGAAGTATTGGTTGAACCGGAGCACGGACGTGTTAGCATGACCGGCCGTGTAGACAGGACCGCAAACTTATGTAGCGGTCTCAATGCCTCGTCAGGAACCAGGCCACTGTCTGCATGTCAGACGAAGCGCTTTTTTTGAAGTCCGGCATTCCTGATTATTCAGAAGTGTGCCGTGAGAGGAGTGACTATGTCGGAGGGTATGATTGAAGTTTTGGAACCTCGCCAGCTTTTATCGGCGACGTTGAGTAATACGGGGGCGCTGGTCGTCGCCGGCACCAATTCCAACGACACCATCGTGGTGCACCGTAGCGGCAGCACCAACACGGTGACGCTGAACGGTAAAGTGCAGACGCTGAACGGCGGGCTGTCTTCAGTGACGGTGGATGGGTTTGGCGGGGATGACAAGATTACCCTCGACACTTCGATCACTGTGCCGACCACGCTGCGCGGCGGGTTGGGCAAGGACACGATCTTTGGCGGCGCTGGCGCTGACAACATTCAGGGCGCGGATGGAAATGATTCGCTGGTTGGCAATGGGGGCGCTGACTCCATTGATGGCGGCAGCGGGGACGATTTGATTTTCGGCAACGCCGGGAACGATACGTTGCTGGGCGGGAGCGGGAACGATTCGATGCTGGGCGGGGACAATGACGACTCACTCGATGGCGCGGACGGGATCGATACGCTGATGGGCGAGAACGGCAACGATCTGTTGCGCGGCGGCACTGGCGCCGATGTCATGAGCGGTGGTGCGCAGATCGATACCGTTACTTATTCGGAGAAGCATCTGAATGTGACGGCGACTATTCCTGATGCCGCGAGTTCGACCGGCAATGGAACGGCTGGTGAGAACGATTCGATTGCGAGCGACGTGGAGAATCTGACGGGTGGTTTTGTCAATGACAACTTGACTGGTAATGGCCAGGCAAATGTTCTGGATGGCGGGGCGGGAAATGACGTGTTGAACGGCCAGGGTGGAACAGATTCGCTTATCGGCGGGTTGGGCAATGATGTATTGAACGGTGGCGCCGGGACGGACACGGCGGATTATTCGGCGCGGACGGATGCGCTGACGCTCAATACGGACGGCCTGGCTGACAGCGGCGCGGCCGGTGAGACGGATACGATTGGGACGGACATTGAAGTGGTTCAGGGTGGATCGAACTCGGACCTGATCACCGGTTCGTCGGCGAATCAATCCTTGTCGGGCAATGGCGGGAACGACACACTGGTGGGCGGCGGCGGTGATGATGATCTGCACGGCGGGGCGGGGCTCGATACCGTGGACTACACGGAATACAACAACCGGTATGACACGAGCGATCCGACGAACGTGAACAAGGTTTCGCTGGACGATCTGGCGAACGATGGGATGGTCCAGAACGGCACGCAGGTTGAGCACGACAACGTGCACAGCGACGTGGAGAACGTGATCGGCTGGGATGGGAAGGACTCGATCGTCGGCAACAGCCAGGACAATTATCTGGATGGCCGGGGTGGGAACGACACGATCGACGGGATGGATGGGAAGGATACGATCCTGGGCGGCGATGGAGACGACAGCCTCATGGGCGGCCTGGGTGATGATATTATTCTGGGCCAGGAGGGTATGGATACGATTTCGGGTGGGGATGGATGGGACACGATCGACGGTGGAGCTGGTCAGGACAGCCTGATGGGCGATGGCGGCGACGACTACTTTATCAATTCTGACAAAGAGACGGACTTCATCGACGGCGGGACGGGGACAAACTATTACCAGGACACGACGCCTGATGTGAACAGTTCGGGTGGACAGGACAACATCATTGGGGATGTGAATATTTATGATCCGGTGTCGCCGGATGCGCCGACGGCGGTGGATGACTTTTATGATACGAATGGATTGACGACGGCGATTGTGCGGGTGGCGCGGCCTCATCAGGTGATCAAGCCAAATGAGATTGCGAGCCCGACCCAGTATACGATCGACGTGCTGTCGAACGACACGAATCCGGAGACGGGCGACAATTCGAACTTGACGATCACGGATGTGTCTGATCCGCAATTCGGGACGACGAGCATCGTGAATAATGAGGTCGTCTACACGCCGGATGACAGTTTCAGTGGTTCGGATGATTTTGTTTATCAGATCACCAACGGGAACGGGACGTTCTCGACCGCGCATGTGACGATCTTCACCAGTGAGGGTGAGGGATCGGGCGGCGGGGATAATTCTTCGCCGATTGCGTATGAGGATACGATCGCCGTGCCCGACGACCGCAGCGGCGGAGCGGACTTTTTCGTCAGCCCGCTGGACAACGACTATGACCCCGATGAGGATAATCTTTCGATCTTCTCCTTCACGCAGCCTGCGGTTGGATCGGTAGATCGGACTGAGGGCGGCGACGAGCTTCACTATCAAGCGCCGGATGACGTTCAGAGCGTCAATACCAGCTTCACTTATACGATCAGTGATGGAAACGGTGGATTTGATACGGCGACGATCTTTGTCAATCCGGACGGTCACATTGTTGAGCCGACGGCGGAGAATTTCGGCGTAGGTTTTGATTCGAACAACCCGGCGCCCGTGCATATTTCCCTGGGTGACCACGCATTTGACGCCGATGGTGACGGCGTGTTCATCACTTATGCGGGCGGCGAAGGATCGCCTCAGCATGGATCGGTCGAGGTCGATCCTGACGGGCAGGGGATGACCTATACGGCCGACTCGACGTATGACAGTTCCGTGCAGTTTGACAGAGTCGACTATACGGTGAACGACGGTCATGGCGGGGAGGCGAGCGGCACGGTCTTCGTCAATAACGCCTCATGGGACGGCGGCGGTGGCACGGACATTGCCCCTGCGGTTGCGCGGCCTGGTTTTGCGGCATTAAAGGTTGCCGCGCCGCTGGTTGTGCAGCCGTTTGGTGCTGTGAACAATGCGGGGAAGATCACGGTGGATGGAACGAATAACGCCGACACGATCATCATCACGCAGGATGCGACGAAAATTCATGTGGTTATCAACGGCGGTGCCAGCACCGACTTTCTGGTTGGTGCGGTCACTAGCATCGTGGTGAACGGTCTTGGCGGAGCGGACACGATCCGGCTATCGGCAACGAACGGGACGCTGCCGGTGACCAAGCCCTCGACGCTGAACGGCGGCGACGGCAATGACTTGATCATTGGCGGCAATGGAAATGACTTCATCTATGGCGGCGCAGACAACGACTCGATGTTTGGCCAGGCCGGCAATGATGTGATCAGCGGCGGCACGGCAAGCTTTGGGACCGCCGACGGTAAGGATGAGTTTCATGGTGGCGCCGGCAAGGACGCGATCGATTATTCACATCGCACGGATTCGGTGACGGTCAATCTGTTGACTGGTACCGGCGGCGCGACGGGCGAAGGCGACACGATTCCGCAGAAGGATATCGAAGACATCTGGGGCGGCACGAACGCCGACAAGCTGGTTGGCGACAACAACGCCAACTTCATCTCCGGCGGCGGCGGTGACGACAAGATCTTCGGGCTTGGCGGCAACGATCAGCTGGTCGCCAGCCAGGGCTTTGACAATGTGTTTGGCGGAACGGGTGCTGATACGATCTTCATGGCCGGCGATGCGGCACAGGATAAATACGCGTTCGCAGGCGGAAAGGGAGTCGGTGACACGGACACCATCGACCTGAAGCCCAATGGTACAGAGTTGGACATCACGACGGCGGACCAGGCTCCGTAAAAATGGTGTCTGGAATGTGGAAGCGTAGCTCAAGCAGGGCCTGACCGAGGGCCTTGCCCTGGGCGTCGGTGCGGAGGCTTACGCTTCCGCCGCCACTCAGGATGTTGGGTAGGATGAAGTTGAGCGCGCCGAGGTTTGGGAGCTCGTAGCGGATGACCTTGCCGACCTGCATGGGTTTGAAGAATTCTTCGACTAATGGCGCGGTCAGGCATTGAACCAGGACTTTGTAGTCGTTGGGGTTGTTGGCGATGACGCCGACGTTGGCCGACGCGCCTTTGTCGCCGCTGCGTGCGTGTGCAATATCGCCGAGGCGGATTTCCATTTTCACATCTCCAGAAGTTCGACGGTGGGGTGGACCTGTTCGCGCGGGATGAGGGTTGGCCAATAGCCGAAGACTTCACGGACAGCAGGCCGGCCTTCAGCGTAGCCGGTGGTGCCTTGCGGGCCGGAGGTGATGAGCGGGGTCATTTCGCGGGTGAATCTTTCAACGATTGATTTGTCCGGATCGCTGACGGCGATGCGGAGGACGGTTTCGAAGAGGTCGTCGCGCCTTCCGGCGACGCCGGCGGTGGCGTCGCCTGAGCCGAGGCATTCTACAATGAATTGGGCGGGTTCGGCGCTGGCTGCGCGGAGGCGGTCGCGGATGATTTCGCCACAGCGGCGCGCTTTGGCGACGGCGTTTTGGCCGACGATGGTGAGCGTGCCGGCGGCGCGGTAGCCGGTGCGGTAGGTGGCGCTGACTTTGTAAGTGGGGGGCGGGGCGCGGCCGGTGCTGTTGGAGGCGCGGACGCGATTTTGACCTTGTTCGTTTACTTGCAGCGTGAGGAAGGAGACGGTGGCGTCGGGGCTTAGATAGTTGGCGGGATCGCCGAGCTCGTAGAGGAGTTGTTCCTTGACGGTGCGGGCGGTGACCTCGCCGCCGGTGTGGTCGGGTTTGGTGACGACGCAGGAGCCGTCGGCTTCGACTTCGACGATGGGGAAGCCGATGTTGGCGTTGTCGATTGTCAGCCAGTCGGTGCTGATGCCGCCGGTGACCTGGGTACCGCATTCGATGAGATGGCCGGCGACGGTTGCGCCGGCGATTTTATTGTAATCGTTGAGATTCCATTTGAAGTGGGAGATGCAGGGGGCGACGGTAAGGCTGGGGTCGGCGACCCGGCCGGTGATGAGGATGTCCGCACCTGCGTTTAACGCTTCGACGAGGGGGGCTGCGCCGAGGTAGGCGTTGGCGGTGGTGAGTCTGGCGATGACGGTGTCGAGTTGCGCGTGGGTTTCGAGGTGGGAGAATTCCGCGGTCTCTTTGCCCGCCGCGTGTGCGGCGCGGAGGTTGGGCAGGACGTCGTCGCCGGTGACGATGCCGATCTTGAGTGGGGGGCAGTTGGATTTGCGGAGAAGGTCGAGGCAGGCGTTGGCGCAGGCGCGTGGGTTGAGGCCGCCGGCGTTGGTGACGATTCGGAGGCGGCGGCCGGTTTTCCAGACTGTGATGAGGGATTGGACGACGTCGAGGAAGTCGCGGGCGTAGCCGAGGCCGGGGTCGCGGTCGCGCTGTTTGGCGAGGATCGACATGGAGACTTCGGCGAGGTAGTCGAGGGTGATGTAATCGAGCGTGGGAGATTGTGCCGCTAAGTCCGCGGCGGCGGTGGGGGAGTCGCCCCAGAAGCCCTGGGCGTTGGCGATGCGGAGAATGATGGGCCTCCGATCAATCATTGTCGAGGATTCGCCCGACATCGCGGGCGCTATGGAGTACACGAACGATAGCGAGCGGGTTGGAATCGCGCATATAGGTGATCAGATAGTTTTAGACTTTGTAGAACCGGTATTTCGGACCGACCAGATCTTCTCGACCATGACCGATTCCAGGCCGTTTGGCGATTCGTCGTATTCCGTTATACAACTCGCGGACCACACGCGCCGCCACCTTGCGGCGGGCATTTTGCTTGAGGTAATTCTTGATTTGCTCGATGTCGGCGGCAGCGGCCGTTGAAAGGTGATAGCCTCTCATGCTAGTTCGCCATCACCTTCCAATTCGGCGAGCATTTTCTTAAAGAATTTCTCCCCGTCGACCACATCTCCTTGCTTCTGCTGCTCGCGCTGCTCCAGGAGTTTTAGTCCGGCATCCACGACATCATCGGGTGAAGGAAAAGCGCCCGCCTTCATCCGGTCTTGAATACGCTGTTCGGTTTCCGGTCTAAGGTTGATACGCATACTGCGATCTCCAGTCGCCATATTCTAACACGATCTGGCCCGATTCGTACCTCAAACCTGTAATACGCCCGCCCGAAATCCACCGGATGGCGGCGGACGCGTGGCTACGTTCAAAGCCTCGATCAATACTTCGCGCGTTGTGTGCGGGGCGATGATGGCGTCGACCCAGCCTCTTGCTGCTCCGTAGCGGATGTCGGTCTGGCGTTCGTAGTCGGATTTGATTCTGTCTTGTAACTCGTGCAGGGCTTCTTCGGAGAGCTTAGTGCCGGTGCGTTCGGATTGGCGTTGTTCGAGAGAGACTAGGGTGGCGGTGGCCTGGCCTGCGCCCATGACGGCGTATTTGGCGTTTGGCCAGGCGAAGGTGAAGGCGGGGTCGAAGGCTTTTCCGCAGAGGGCGTAGTTGCCCGCGCCGAAGGAGCCGCCGACTATGACGGTGATTTTTGGGACGGTCGAGTTGCTTACTGCGTTTACCAGTTTTGCGCCACTGCGGATGATGCCGTGCTGTTCCGACTCTCGGCCGACCATGAAACCGACGACATCCTGGAAGAAGACCAGCGGCAATCCCGTTTGGTTGCAGTCCATGATGAAGCGGGCGGCTTTGTCGGCGCTGTCGTGGTAGATGACGCCGCCGAGCTGGAGCTCGCCGGTTCCTGTCTTGGTGCGCACATGCTGGTTGGCGACGATGCCGACGTTTCGGCCGCCGATGGCGGCGTAGGCGCAGACGAGCGATTTGCCGTATTCGGCTTTGTACTCCTGGAGGGAGTTGGCGTCGACGATGCAGGCGAGGAGGTGGGTGGCGTCGTATTCGTGGCGGCCGTCGGGGGAGACGAGGGTGTAGAGGTCGTTGGGTTTGGCGGCGGTGTGGCTGTCATTTGTAATGGACTTTGATTTTCTGGAGTGCGAGGAAGAGCCCTCACCCCCACCCTCTCCCGGAGTACTGGGCGAGGGGGTAGGAGGCAGCAGGTCTATGAGAGAGCGCAGGCGTTTCAGGCATGATTCGTCATCCGGCTCGCGGAAGTCGATAGTGCCGCTGATCTGGGCGTGCATGGTTGCGCCGCCGAGTTCTTCGGCTTCGGCGATCTGGCCGATCGCGGCCTTTACCAAAGCGGGGCCGGCAAGATTGAGGGCGCTGCCGGTGGTCATCAATACTTTGTCACAGAGGACCGGGAGGTAAGCGCCGCCAGCCACGCAGTTGCCCATGATCGCGGCGTATTGGGGGACTCCGGCGGCGGAGAGGACGGCGTTGTTGCGGAAGATGCGGCCGAAGTCGTCTTCATCGGGGAAAATTTCGTCCTGCATGGGAAGGAAGACGCCCGACGAATCTACGAGGTAGATCAGGGGGAGATTGCAGCGGGCGGCGATTTTCTGGGCGCGGAGGACTTTTTTGCAGGTGGCCGGGAAGAACGCGCCGGCTTTTACGGTGGCGTCGTTGGCGACGATCATGCACGAGCGGCTGTGAACTTGGCCAATGCCAGTCACGACGCCGGCGGCGGGGACTTCGCCGACGGCGGGGTACATTTGATATGCGGCCCAGAGGTTGAGCTCGAGGAACGGTGTTTTGCGGTCGAGGAGTTGGGCGAGGCGTTCGCGGACCGGCAGGCGGCCCAGCTTGCGCTGCCGCTCCTGGCCCGATTGGCCGCCGCCTTCGCGGAGGGTGGATTCTTCGGATTCGATCTGGTCGGTGAGGGTGCGCAGTGCCGGGATGGGTTTGTCCGAGGCGGGCTTTGATTTTGTTTTTGGCACGCGGGGTTTAAGTCCTTTATTGTTCGCCGGCGATTAGTTTGAACCAGCCTTTGCCATCGGGCTCGACGCGTTGGCAGGGATGATCGGGTTCGTGATCGAGGACGAGCAGCCAGTTGTGATCGGCCGCGGCCTGTAGAAACCAACGGCGGGTGACGGTGCTGATATAGGGTTCGACGTCGTAGGCCATGTTGTAGGCCGCGCCGACGTGGTGGGTGGTGGGGAGGATGTCGGGGGTGAAGACGATGGGGCGGCCTTGAGGGTCGTGGAAGAGGATGGCTTGTTGGCCCCAAGTGTGGCCGGGTACGAGGAAGACGTGGATGCCGGGGAGAACTTCTGTCATTCGGTCGGTTATAGGGGAGGGCGGTGATTCGTCGCGCAGCGGACGATGGCCGATGGGGAAGGGGTCGGGGGATGTCACGAAGTTCAGATGCTCGCGGAGCGGGTGGAGGTTTTCGAGAAGGTAGGTGCGCGTCATCACCGAGCGATTGACGAGGGCGTCGGCCCATTCACGCTTTTGAACGGTGATGTGGGCATTGGGAAAATTGAGTTTGATGTTGGGCGAGGCGAGCATGGAGGCGTCTGCTGCGATGTAGTCGGGGGCTTCGCTTTCGCGGGCGAGGCGGGTGAGGCCGCCGGCGTGGTCGAAGTGGAGGTGGCTGAGGATGACGTGGTCGATGGCTTCGGCGGGGACGCTTTCAGCGGCGAGGGCGGATTCGATGGAGTGGTCGGACAGGCCGAAGATCTCGCGGTTTTTGGCGTTGAATTTATTGCCGCTGCCGGATTCGATGAGAACGTGTTTGGGGCCGGCGGAATTGTCGGCGCGGGTGAGGAGGAGGCAATTGTGGGCGACGAGAATCCGGCCTTTGTCGTCGGCGGGAATTTGCCGCGACCAGACGACGCGCGGGACGACGCCGAACATGCTGCCGCCGTCGAGACGGAGCGGGCCGGCACGGAGAAGGGTTGGGGAATAGCGAGGAAGAGAGGCGGTCATCGGGAGTGAGTATACTATTCCAAGGTAATACTCTGGAAGAAAGATAACGTGGGTAATAAAGCAGGCGAACTCGCCTCGTCGCATGGTCCGGCGCGTGATATACTGTTTGGCATGGCCTCCACTGCATCGATTCAACTTCCACCGTTGACCAAGCAGAGCATGAGCGAGCTTCAGTCCAATGCCAAACGCATGGGCATGGATCTCGGGGATTACGCCAAGCGGCTTATTGAGGAT
>JBBRHH010000005.1:0-30767 GCA_038222915.1 Tepidisphaerales bacterium | reverse complement strand
GATGGGGCGAGCACGATGATTGTGAACAGTGCGAACGTGGCTTGAGGGGATTCCTGGTTGAGGTTCTCCGGTTGAGCACGGATCGTATGTGGGAAGTGCGTTGGTGTTATTGGAGGTATATGTTGGCCGGGCACTTTGTGGCGCATCCTGGGCGTTGTAGGTTTGGGTGAGCGGCGGACTGGGGGATGTTTGAAATTGACTCCCGACCCCTTTGGCTTTTCCTGGGTGAACGGCGGACTGGGGGGATGTTTGAAATTGACTCCCGACCCCTTTGGCTTTGCCGACCCCTTTTTCCCGCCAGTTGGGGACTGATGACTGACTTCAAAAATACTAGGTGCGTCCCCTTTAATTTCCTGAATTTGAAATTTGTGATCAGGCGGAGGCTTTTTGGGGTTCGGTCATTTGGAAGGGGGGGGCACTTAGGAGGCGTTCTATTTCCCGGGCGGGTTTTGGGGGGCTGAATAGGTAGCCCTGGAGGCCGTCGCAGCCTATGGAGAGCAGGAAGTCGCGCTGGACCGGCGTCTCAATTCCTTCGGCTATTACCCGCATGTTGAGTGTTTTGGCCAGGGAGGCGATGGCGCGGACTATGGCGAGCTCCCCGGTGGCGGGCATGTTTTTTACTTCCTGGACGAAGGAGCGATCTATCTTGAGGGTGTCGATGGGGAGGCGCTGCAGGTAGCTGAGGGAGGAGTAGCCGGTGCCGAAATCGTCGATGGCGATTCCTACGCCCAGGGCGCGGACTTCGTGGAGCTTGGCGGCGGTGTCGTTCATGTCGCGCATCAGCAGGCTTTCGGTGACTTCTAGCTCGAGGAGGGCGGGGTCGAGGTTGGCGGCGGCGAGGGCGGCGATGACGTGGGTGGTGAAGTCGGCCTGGGCGAACTGGAGGGCCGAGACATTCACGCCCATGCGGATGGGGGTGTGGCCGTCGCGCTGCCATTGTTTGCACTGGAGGCAGGCCTGGTTGAGGACCCATGCGCCGAGGGGGACGATCATGCCGGATTCTTCGGCGAGGGGGATGAAGCGGACGGGAGGGACGAGGCCGAGTGTGGGGTGACGCCAGCGGACGAGCGCTTCGACGCCGACGATTTGGCCGTGGCGGTCGACGCGGGGCTGGTAGTGGAGCTCGAGCTCGTCGTTGTCGATGGCGGAGCGGAGCTGGGTTTCGAGGATGATGCGTTCGCGGGCGTTTTCGTTGATGACGGGATCGAAGAACTGGCAGCGGTTGCGGCCGGCGCCTTTGGCGCGGTACATGGCGAAGTCGGCGTTGCGCTGGAGGGTTGCGGAGTCGGTTCCATCTTCGGGGAAGAGGCTGACGCCGATGCTGGCGGTGACCTGGAGGGTGTGGCCGGCGATTTCGAAGGGGGACTTGAGGGTGTCCATCAGTTTGGCGGCGACTTCGGAGGCGCCGCGGCGGGTTTTGAGGCCGCCGGTTACGAGGGTGAATTCGTCGCCGCCCATGCGGACGAGGGTATCCACTTTGCGGACGCGGTCGCGCATGCGGATGGCAATTTCGCGAAGGAGGAGATCGCCGGTGGCATGGCCGAGGGTTTCGTTGATGAGTTTGAAGCCGTCGATATCGATGAAGAAGACGCCGAGCTGTTCCTTGGCGCGTTCGGCGGTGGCGATGGATTGCTGGAGGCGGTCTTCGAGGAGGGCGCGGTTGGGGAGGCCGGTGAGGGGATCGTGGGTGGCCTGGAAGGCGAGCTTGTCGCAGAGATGCTGGTGTTCGATGGCGATGGCGGTGAGGGCGGCGCAGGATTCGAAATGGGCGAGGTCTGTGGAAGTGGGTGAGGAGGGGCGGTCGGCGTAGGTGACGAGTGCGCCAAGGATTTCTCTGTTGATGGAGAAGATGGGGATGGCAAAGCAGGCGGCGAGTTTGTGTTGCTGGGTGAGGGCGCGGTGGGGAAGCCAGGCCGGGTCGCTGGCGATGTCGTGCGTGATGATGTTTTTCTGGTGGTGGATGGCAAGGCCTGGGGTGCAGGCGTCGGCGCTGACGGGGAGGACGTCGATGGCGCGGCGATAATCTTCGGGGAGGGTTGGGGCGGCGGCGAGGTGGAGGACGCCTTCGCGCATCCGGAGGACGGAGGACCTGAGGCCGGGCCGATGGCGTTCGATGGAGGAGATGATGGTTTCGAGGATGGCTTTGAAGGGTGCGTCGCGGGCGACCATTTCGAGGATCTGGGCGCGATCGTTGCAGTTGGCGAGCGTCGCTTTGTGCTGGGCGATGTCTTTGTGGAGCTGGGCGTTTTTGGAGGCAAGGTCGGAGGTGCGGTGGAGGACGCGGTTTTCGAGCTGGTCGTTGGCGTCGCGGAGGAAGTTGAGGCCTTGCTGGACGAGGCCGGCGAGATGATTGAAGGCGAGCGCGGCGACGCCGATGTCGTCGTTGCGTTTGGATTCGGGGAGCGGGCAATCGTATTTGCTGCGCTGGTTGGCGAGGACCATCTGGCGGCTCATGCGGCGCAACGGTCGGGCGACGGTGCACCAGAAGATGAAGTAGATGATCACGAGGCTGGCGGAGGAGATGCCGGTGGCCCAGTAGACGGACGCGGGGGAGAGTGAGAGGGCGACGGCGCGGAGGTCGAGGAGTGCGGTGGGGTCAAGCTCATAGAGGCCGATCCCGGCGGCGATGGCGGCCACGAGAAATGTGGCGGCGATCCAGAAGAAAAAATGCGTACCCAGGCGCACCAGAGCAGTCCTTCCTGAATTCATCTGACAAATTGACGGTGCAAGAGTGGAATCGGGACAATCGTTACAGGCCTTAATTGGGGCGTAGTGCAATTGGGTGTGCTGAAGTATGTTTGGCAAGAATGTGATGGAGTGGGGACGATAATGTCGGCGAAAGCCGCTTGATGGAGGTTTGGAGTGATTGGAACTTCGCTGACGCGGTATCGGGATTTTGGATTGCTCCTTTTGCGGGTGAGTTTGGGGCTGGCGTTGGTGGTGCATGGCTGGCCGAAGTTGAGCGGCGGGCCGGGGGCATGGGAGGGGATTGGGCGGATGGGCGGGTTTGGCCAGTTGTATCCGACGTTCTGGGGACTGGCGGCGGCGCTGACGGAGTTTGGTGGAGGGATTTTACTGGCGGTGGGATTCGCGTTTCGGCCGGTGTGTGCGCTGCTATTTATTCAGATGATGGTGGCGCTGTCGACGCACCTGCATCGGCACGATGGTTTTGGTGTGTATTCACATGCGGTTGAGGATGGGGTGGTGTTTTTGAGCCTGCTGTTTGTGGGGCCGGGGAAGTTTAGTGTGGATGGGAAGTGAGGTCTCCGGCAATTCCCGCGTTTTGGAACAAAGTCGATTCGATGGTGTCTGATGTGTGGGTTGAAAAGAGGAGACTATGAATCTTTCCAAGCGGGTGATCGTCGGATTAGTTGTATTTGCGGGGATTGCATTGGTTATTCGGGCCGCAAGTGGGCCGGCCACGTCGAGGCCGACGACCGTGCCGGCGGATTGGCGGGTTTTTGATGCCAAGGAGTTTAAGCTGAAGTTGCCGCCGGGATTGAAGGAGGAGCACGTTCAGGGGATCGATTCGTATGTGTTGCAGTTCAGCGGGGAGGGGATTTTGCTGAACAGCGATTATGGGTGGTATTCGAACGCGCTGGAGGCGTCGGGCCGGGAGAAGAATTTTGAGAAGAAGGCCGGGACGGTGGGCGGGAAGGCGGCGGTGATGGTGACCTACGAGGAACCGGACCCGAAGTCGGAGAGGAAGTTCTGCGCGGGCATTCATTTCAAAGACGTGACGGGGGATGGGAAGGTGAAGTTGACGATTTTCGCGAACTGCAAGGATGCAGAGGGGCAGGCGGTGGCGAAGCGGATTCTTGAGACGATTACGTTTCCGTAATGTTGTAAATATTTTCCTGTAAATTGGTCGCAATTAATTAATACGCTGGATTTCCAGACTATCCTGATTGTCTGAGGCGCGATTTTTTTGGATCGCATTTGGATCACCTGGCTGGTCGCGTTGTCGATCGGGACGCGTGACTATCACTTTGGAGTTGGACCATGGACAAGTTGAATCGTCGTTCGACGCTGGCGATGGGTTTGGGCGCGGCCGCGGCAATTCTGGCGCTTCCGCTGAGCAGTTTTGGGGCTGAGATGCATCCACGTATTCACGCGGCGATTGACGCACTGGCGGCGGCGCGGGAAGAGTTGAAGGCCGCCGATCATGATTTCGGCGGGCATGGGAAGGATGCGATCGAGGCGATTGCTGGGGCGCTGCATCAACTGAATCTGGCTATGGATTGGGCGAAGGCACACTGAGGGACGGTACGCTATTGAAGTGTGTGCTTGTGGTTCGTGGTTGAATGCGCGCCTGTCCGTAGCTGGGATGACGCGGCTTTCTATTTTTCCACGACTTTCTTGATTTTCATGTATATGCCGCCGTTTTCTTTGGCGATGGTCATTAGCGTTTTCTCCGGATCTTCATCCGCATTGTCCGTGGGATGATTCATTTGGGTTGAATGTGCATGAGGATGGGCAGGGGAATGTGACTTATGACGGTGGGGTGGCGGCGGCGCTGGGGCTGGACGCGCCGTGATGGGCAGAACTGACTTGAACGGGCTCTTTGGGTTACTTAAGCTTTAGCGATGGACTACCGCAAGATCATCACGATCGAAGCTGACAAACGCGGTGGTCGGCCGTGCATCCGGGGGATGCGCATCACGGTTTATGATGTTCTCGGCTGGCTGGCGGCCGGCATGTCGAATGACGACATCATTGCCGAGTATCCGGAATTGACGGTCGACGACATCCGCGCGGCACTCGCTTTCGCGGCGGATCGCGATCCCCCTCGCGTCGCAGCCGTGGCGTAACCGTTGAAATTACTCTTTGATCAAAACCTCAGCCATCGGCTGCCTGGACGCCTGGAGGATTTGTTCCCTGAGTCTGCGCACCGTAACGAGTATCAAGCCAGAATGGCCTTAATCACCCGCCCCGACACATCCGTCAGGCGGTAGTTTCTTCCTGAGTGTTGATAGGTGAGTTGTTCGTGATCCAGGCCCAGTTGGTGGAGGATTGTGGCGTGGAGGTCGTGGATGTGGACTTTGTTTTCTGCGACTGAGTAGCCGTAGTCATCGGTTGCGCCGTGGGCTATGCCGCCTTTGATGCCGCCGCCTGCGATCCAGGTGGAGAAGCCGGCGGCGTGGTGGTCTCGGCCGTCTTTGCCTACTGGGGTTCGGCCGAATTCTCCGGCCCAGACGACTAACGTCTCTTCGAGCAGGCCGCGTTGTTTTAGGTCTTGTAACAGCGCTGCGATGGGGCGGTCGGTTTCGGTGCAGAGTTCTTTGTGGCGTTGATCGTTGTTGCCGTGGGTGTCCCAATTGGCGTGGAAGAGTTGGACGAACCGGACGCCGCGCTCGACGAGGCGGCGGGCCATGAGGCAGCTTCGGCCGAACTTTTCGGTTTTGCCGTCGCCTACGCCGTAGAGGTCCAGCGTGCTTTTGGTTTCTGTGCTGAGATCAACGACTTCCGGGGCGTGCGATTGCATGCGGAAGGCGAGTTCATAATTTGAAATGCGGGCGGCCAGCTCGGAGTTGTCGGGCTCGGCGGCGCGGTGGGATTCGTTCATTTGCGAGATCATGTCGATCTGTTGACGCTGCTGTTCGGGCGGGGCGCTGTTGGCGGCGCGGAGGTTGAGGATGGGATCGCCGGTTGAGTTGAAGACAGTGCCCTGGTAGGCAGCGGGCATGAAGCCGGAATTCCAGTTGAGCGCGCCGGAATAGGGTGCGCCGCTTACGAGAACGACGAAGCCGGGCATGTTCTGGTTGGCTGCGCCTAGGCCATAGGTGGTCCACGAGCCGAGGCTGGGGAAGCCCTGGCGGATGTAGCCGGTGTTCATCTGGAGGGAGGCCGAGCCGTGGGCGGCGCTGTCGGAGACGGTGCTGCGGATGACGGCGACATCGTCGATGCGGCGGGCGAGATGGGGGAACAGCTCGGAGACTTCGACGCCTGATTTTCCGGAGGGGATGAACTTCCAGGGAGAGCCCTTGAGTTGGCCGCTTGTTTTCTGGCTGGTGACGCCGGAGGCGTTGGGGAAGGTGAATTGCTCGCCGTGGCGTTTGACGAGCATGGGCTTGGGATCGAAGGTGTCGAGGTGACTTGGCCCGCCGACCATGTAGAGGAAGATGACGGATTTGGCCTTGGCGGGAAACTGAGGAGGACGGGTGGCGAGGGGGGCGTTGATCGACGCGGAGACTTTGTTGGGGAAGAAGCCATCTTTGGCGAGCATGGCGGCGAGGGCCGTGCCGAAGAAGCCGTTTCCCGCCTGGCAAAGGAGTTGTCGACGGGTGATGCCGCAAGGGAATTTGAAGTTGAGGCTTGGCATATCGCTACCCGTCAATTCGTGTAGATGAATTCGTTGGTGTTGAGGAGGACCAGGCAGAGGCTGGTGAGCGGGGACATTTGCTTGTCTTTTGAAGATGGGAACCTGGATTGTTGTTCGAGGAATTTGATGGCGTTGTCGCGCTCGTTTTGGAGAGGCGGGCGGCAGAGAGTTAATTGGAAAGCGCGGTCGACTTGCGCGGGGGCTTCGCTGCCGGCGTCTTCGCGGATCCGGTCGGCGAGATGGGCGGCCTGCTGGTTGGTGAATTTGCTGTTGAGCAGCATCAGCGATTGAAGAGCAGTGGTCGTTTGCGTCCGGCGGTCGGTGCTGGAGGCGGCGTCGGGGAGGCCCAGGACTTCGAGCTCGGGGAGATTGACGTTGCGTTTGACGTGGACGTAGATGCTTCGGCGGGCGGATTGGCGTTCGTCGGAGGTGCTCCAGTCGAAGCCGGCGGATTGGCCCACCACTTTTTCCGCGAGCGGGGGGAAGATGCCGGGGCCGAAGGATTGGAGATTGAGCTTGCCGCTGACGGCGAGGATGGAGTCGCGGATGACTTCGGATTCGAGGCGGCGGGTGTGCCAGTAGGCGAGGAGATGGCCGTCGACGTCTGCGGGATTGGTCTGATGCGCGGAGGAGGTTTGGTAGGCGCTGGAGAGGATGATGGTTTTGTGGAGTTGCTTGAGCGTCCACTTATTTTCTACGAGTGAGGCGGCGAGATATTCGAGGAGTTCGGGGTGCGTGGGCGGATCGCCGTGAACGCCCAGGTCGTTGGCGGTGGAGACGATGCCGGCGCCGAAGTGGTATTGCCAGATGCGGTTGGCCATGACGCGGGCGACGAGGGGCTGGCCGGGGCCGGTCATCCAGTTGGCGAGCCAGAGTCGTCGGCCGCTGGATTTTTCGAGGGGCTTGGGAGGTGAAACATTGTTGCCGCCGAGGACGGTGGGTACGCCGGGGCGGATCTCCGGGCCTTCCTTGTTGCAGTCGCCGCGGATGAAGAGGCGGGTGGTGCGGGGTTTGGGTTCGTCCGAGAAGACGTAGGCGAAGGTTCCGAGCGGGCGTTTGGCGTTGATCTCATCGATTTGTTTGTTGGTTTGATCGAGCTCGGCGATTTGCTCCCTGGTGGCGATTCGCTTGAGCTCGTCGTCGATGCGGCGGCGATTTTTGGCGAGCTGTTCCAGGTCTCCTTTGGAGCGCGAGGCGATGGGTTTGTTGAGTGGACCGAGAATGTCGCCGCCGAGGTTGGGCTTTTTGGCGGATTGCAGAATTTCGAGGCGTTTGTCGTTCACCTTCGCCTCGAGGGGCGCGACCTGGGCGTCGAAGGTGGATTGCTCGGTGGCGTAGGCGGCGCGTTCTTCGGCGTTGCCGACCAGGCTGGCTTCTTTCACCTTGTCGGAGAGGGGATCGAAGACGGCGAGGAATTTGTAATAGTCGGTTTGCGCGAAGGGTTCGAATTTGTGATCGTGGCAGCGGGCGCAGCGGAGGGTTTGGCCGAGGAAGGCTGCGGTAGTTGTGCCGACGACGTCGTCGAGCTGGTCATAGCGGGCGAGCTTGCCGTCGGCGGCGATGGTGTCGAACGGGCCAAGTCGCAGGAAAGACGCGGCCGTCTGTGTTTCGGCGTTGCTGTTTTCGATTTCGTCGCCGGCCAGTTGCTCGGTGAGGAAGCGGTCGTACGGCTTGTCCTGATTGAACGCGTTGATGACATAGTCGCGGAAGCGCCAGGCGAAGGGTTTGGGCTCGTCGCGCTCGTACCCCTGGCTTTCGGCGAAGCGGACGACGTCGAGCCAGTGGCGGGCCCAGCGCTCGCCGTATTGCGGGCGGGAGAGGAGATCGTCAACGACGTTGGCGAGGGCGTCGGGTGAGGTGTTCTGGAGGAAGGCATCCTGCTCGGTGGGCGTGGGGGGAAGGCCAATCAGATCGAGGTAGATGCGACGGAGGAGCGTGCGCTTGTCGGCGGGCGGTGCGGGCTTGATGCCTTTGTCTTCGAGCTTGGCGAGGATGAAATTGTCGATGGGGGTCTTTGTCCAGGCGATGTCTTTGACCGTGGGAGGCACGGGCTTTTTGAGAGGTTGGAAGGCCCAGTGTTCTTTGCGGACTTTTTCGTAGTCGGCGGAATGGTCGACGGCTGTGAGGGCGGTGGCGGCTTTTTCTTCGGGCATCGGCGCGCCCAGGCGAATCCAGCGGGTGAGATCGGCGATCACCGGATCGGGCAGCTTGCTCTTGGGCGGCATGTCGAGGTCGGAGGCGGGATCGTGATTGATCGCCTTGAGCAGGAGGCTTTTTTCAGGCTGGCCGGGGACGATGACGGGGCCGCTGTCGCCGCCTTTCAGGAGGCCTTCGCGGTTATCGACGCGGAGGTTTCCTTTGAGTTTCTCGGCACCGGCAGAGTGACACTTGTAGCAGTTGTCGACGAGGATTGGGCGTACCTTGGCCTCGAAGAATTCGATGCCCACGCGATCGGGGGCGCTGGCGTTGTCGGCAGCGGGGAGGGGCGCGCTCAACATCGCCAGAGAGAGGATGGCGATTGCCTTTCGCATGTTTTTATTTGTCGGCTTTGGGGATCATGCGGACGTAGAGGTTTTTAAACGACGCGTCGGTGGAGGCGCCGCCGTGGCAGAGCTGCATGCCGATGGGGCCGGTGAGCTTGCCTTTTTCGTTGACGACATCGACTGTTTTTACGCCGTTGAGCCAGATCTGGATGCGGTGGCCGTCGGCGATGGCGTAGTAGTGGTTCCAGTCGTCCTTGTGGAGGATTTTGTTGACCTTCTCCTTGGGGTAGGCCTGGACCATGCCCTGGCCGCGGTCGTCCCAGAGGCCGCCCCAGTAGCCGTCGCCCATGTCGATCTGATAGCCGGGGACGTTGTCAAAATCGGTGGGGGCGATGCGGATGCACAGGCCGCTGTTGTAGCCGATGAGTTTGACGTCGCCGTGGATTTCGAAGTTGTCGTAGTCGGCTTTTTCGGTGTAGGTGAAGTGGTGCTTGGGGCCGCCTTTGGTGAAGCCGTGCATGATGCCGTCTTCGACCTTCCAGTATTCGGGCTCGAACTTCCAGCCGGTCATGTCCTTGCCGTTGAAAAGGGAGACCCAGCCTTCACCGACGGGTTTGCCATCGACGAGTTTTGCGCCGGCGGGCGGATTGGCATCGACCGCGGCGGTTTCGACGGGCTGGGTGGCCGGCGGATCAGCGGCAAATGAAAAGGAGGTGACAAAGGCGATCGCCAGAAAGGCGACGAGGCAGTGCGGGCGGGCGGCCGGGAAACGGGACATTCCTGCTCCTTGAGAATGAGGTGCGATGCTGCTCTGGTTACCGGTGGGAGAATGGGCATGTTGTTGTCGAGGATCAGGGAAATGGGTCAGCGGTGTTGACCAAACGGCTTCAACAGGGCAAATTATGCAAACAGCGAGGGATAGGGCTCATCACCTCTGTTGGTAGATTTCATACAGGAGTTATTTCATGCCCGTGAAGTACGGCATCATCGGTTGCGGTGCGATTGCGCAGCGTCGGCATCTTCCAGAATGTCATGCGAACTGCGATTCGCAGGTGGTGGCCGTTGCGGATCCATCGCCGGGGCGGGCGGATGATCTTGGCAAGAGGTATGAGGCCGCTCCGTATACGGACTATAAGGAGATGTTGCGGTCGGCGGACATCGACGCCGTGGTGGTGTGCGGTCCGAATTCGACGCATGCGCCGATGAGCATTGAGGCGCTGAACGCGGGGAAGCACGTTCTTTGCGAGAAGCCGATGGCCACCACGCGCGAGGATGCGCGTGCGATGATGGCGGCGGCGAAGAAGAGCGGGAAGTTTCTGATGATCGGCCTGAATCAGCGGCTGATGCCGCCGCACGTGCGGGCCAAGGACATTCTGAACAGCGGGCGGCTGGGGAAGGTGTTGTCATTCCGCACTGCGTTCAAGCATCCTGGGCCGGAGGGTTGGTCGGTCGATGCCGCGAAGAGCTGGTTCTTTAACAAGGCGCAGGCGTTCATGGGGGTGACGGGCGATCTTGGCGTGCACAAGGCTGACCTGATGCGCTGGCTGCTGGGCGAGGAGTTCACGGAAGTCGCGGGGATGATCACGACGCTGGACAAGCGCGACGGCGAAGGCAATCTCATTCCGCTCGACGACAACGCGAACCTGATATTGAAGACGTCCGGCGGCGTGATCGGGACGATGATCCTGTCGTGGACGAATTACGGACCCGAGGAGAATTACACGGTTCTGTATTGTCAGAATGGCGTGCTGGCGCTGGGCGCTGATCCGGTGTATGGAATTGTCGTGAACTACAAGAACGGCGACCGGGAGCTGCACAAGGTGGGTGAGATGTCCACCAACTTAAAGCAGGTGGCGTCGGGGGTCATCGATTCATTCACGCAGTCGATTTTGACCAACAAGCCGCCGGAGATTGACGGGCATGAAGGGTATCAGTCGCTGGATGTGATCCTGACAGCAGCCGACGCGGCGAAGGAAGGGAAGACGCTGAAGATCGGCGCGCGGTAAGCTCATGAGCCAGAGAAAGGGGCGTTCCGCAGAAGGTTATCGGAAACAGGCCTCACGCCGCGCGTCTCATTGACGCAATTCTAATCGACCTGATGACGCACATTGAGGGCGGGGTAATGCAGCGCTCCGGTATTGAAAGGACGCACCAACGGATTAACGACGAACCCCGCCGCCGAGAGGTCGCGGGTTCTGGCGTTTCCGCCAACAATCGCAACGGTTTCCGCGGAAAACTCTCAAACTCTCGGGCGAAAATACCCCGTGGTTAAAAATGCGGTTGCCAGGCAACTATCAAGGCAACCGTTTCGTAAAGCCGTGGCGACATTTCTGGGGCCGTCGTGCTATTGTCTGGCCGATGCAGGGTCGATATAACTGTATGCTTAAAGGGTCAGTTAATGCCCCTTTGGGCAAATCGACTTGGAGATTCCAATGGCCATGCAAACGCTGGAGAACTGGATCAACAGGCTGCAGGCAAGCGGAACGTATACCTTTCTCCGCGCGGACGCGATCAGCGGAAGCGGCCTCTCCCCCGACGGCGTCAAGAAGGCGTTGCAGCGGTTGGCGCGGCGCGGACGCGTGATCAAACTCAAGGACTACTTTTACGTTGTCGTGCCACTGGAATACGCGACTGCGGGAGCTCCGCCGGCGTCGTGGTTCATTCGGGATCTGATGGTCGCGATGGGACGGTCCTACTACGTTGGTTTGCTCAGTGCCGCGGCGTTGCACGGCTCTTCGCATCACCAGCCCCAGGAATTTCAAGTGTTCACGGATCGTCCGATCCGGCCGTTGCAGGCCGGGCGGACGCGGATTCGCTTTTTTACCAGCAAGTATGCCGCCGGTGCGGCTGTGATGGGGATGAAAACGCCAACGGGCTCGATGCAGGTTTCGACGCCGGAGACGACGGTCGTCGATCTCGTCCGCTTTTCCAAGTCTGCGGGTGGCTTGGACAACGTGGCGACAATTATCGCCGAGTTGTCATCCGCCTTGGACCCCAAGCGGCTTCTTGCCGCCGTTCGGTTGGTTCACGATGTGCCGAACGTCCAGCGGCTAGGCTACCTTCTGGATCAGGTGCGGCAGCGCCGCCTATCCGACCCAATTCAAGCGTGGCTGGAGCGGCAATCGCCCGGGCCATTGCCGCTACGGTCTGGTCGCCCACTCAACGGCGTGGGAGAGAACAGGCGCTGGCACCTCCTGGTCAACCAATCCGTTGAGGCCGAAGCGTGATTCCACAAGCGAACATCACTGCGTGGCGGTCCACTGCGCCGTGGTCAGACGATGCGCAGGTCGAACAGGACCTGGTGCTGTCGCGTGCGGTCGTGGAACTGTTCGCCGACCCCGGAGTTGCCGCCAGCATCGCTCTTCGCGGCGGCACGGCATTGAATAAATTGTTCGTTGCCCCGGGCTTTCGATATTCTGAAGACATTGACTTGGTGCAAACCAAGGCCGGTCCCGCGGGGCCATTGATCAATGCCATAAGGGCCAAGCTCGACTCCTGGCTTGGCAAGCCAACTCGGGACCGGGCTGCCGGCGGTTTCTCAATGGTGTACCGATTTGAATCCGAGATTCCGCCGGTGCGCCCACTGCGGCTCAAGATCGAGATCAACACGCGCGAGCATTTTACGGTCCTTGGATTCAAGACGCATATCATGGCAGTCAAAAACCCGTGGTACTCAGCCCAGGCGAAGTTGACCACCTACGGCCTTGACGAATTGATGGGGACCAAAGTGCGAGCGCTCTATCAGCGACGCAAGGGGCGCGACTTGTTCGATTTGTGGCTGTGTATCGACCGTAAACTGATCGACCCCGATCAGGTGATTACCTGTTTTCAGCGATACATGGAACATGAAGGCCATGCCGTCTCCCGCGCTGACTTTGAAAAGAACCTTCACGATAAAGAGCGTGACCCGGAATTCATGGACGACATCCGGCCTTTGCTGAACCCGGCCATCCAATATGATTCGACCGTGGCGATGAAGTTGGTTCGGGAATCCCTCATTCAGCGCGTTCCGGGCGAACCGTGGCGCGGCGAGGGGTGATCATGAAAACCACACGTTGATTGGCGTGGTTCTGGTCGCTCGCCCGTTGTTCGACGACCTGCGTGGTGCGCGACTTACCCGTTTTTTCTTGCCCATGTCGCAGAAATGCCAATCTTTCGACTATTTCGGGGTCTTATTGGCCGATGAACGATTGTCGGCTTTGGTTGTAACAATATAAGATACAGCCTGACGGCGTCTGTTCTTATTCATATCATCCGTCACGGAGAACCTATGTTGAGCATCCCTGGTGGAGCACACCGCATGTGCGACGGCGTATCACGCCGGAATTTCCTCCGGATTGGCGCACTGGGATTGGGCGGGCTGACCTTGCCGCAGCTTTTGCGGGCCGAGGAGCAGAACGGGACTGGCCGATCGCACAAAGCCGTTATCATGATTTTCCTGCCCGGGGGGCCGGCGCATCAGGACACTTTTGATTTGAAAATGGATGCTCCGTCGGAAATTCGCGGGGAATTTCGGCCCATCAAAACCAGCGTTCCCGGTATCGAGATCTGTGAGCATCTTCCGAAGCTCGCGCGATTGATGAACCGTTGTGCGATCGTGCGGTCGATCGTCGGCGCGACCGGGGGGCACGATGCGGTTCAATGCCTTACCGGCCGAAGCGTGAGGAACATGCCGCCCGGCGGTTGGCCTTCGTTGGGGTCGGTGGTTTCGAAAATCCAGGGGCCGGCCAACAAGTCGGTTCCGCCGTTCGTCGGCCTGTCACCAAAGATGGGCCACATGGAATGGGCCGACGCGGGTACGCCTGGGTTTCTTGGCGTCTCCCACGCGCCCTTCAAGCCCGACGGCAGCGGCAAACAGGACATGGTGCTCAACGGCGTAACGCTGGATCGACTGTCGGACCGCCGCACGCTGCTCAATAGCTTTGACAAGTTTCGGCGCGACGTCGATTCCTCGGGTGCGATGGCGGGTCTCGATGCGTTTAATGAACAGGCGTTTGGGCTGCTGACGTCGAGCGAGCTTCTGTCGGCCCTCGATATCGAGCGCGAAGATCCGCGCGTGCGCGAGATGTACGGCCACGGCGATCCGCAAAACCGTGACGACGGCGGACCGAAATTGATGGAACATTTCCTGATCGCCCGGCGATTGGTCGAGGCCGGTGCGCGCTGCGTCACGCTGGCGTTCAGCCGGTGGGACCATCACGGCAAGAATTTTCCGGCGCTGCGCCAGGATCTGCCGCTGCTGGATCAGGGCGTTTCGGCGCTGATTGAGGATATTTACAATCGCGGCCTGGAGAAGGATGTGTCGGTTGTCGTGTGGGGCGAGTTTGGCCGATCACCGGTCATCAACAAGGACGGCGGCCGGGATCATTGGCCCAATGTGTCCAGTGCACTGCTATTTGGCGGCGGCATGCGCGTCGGGCAGGTGATTGGATCAACCGACCGGCTGGGCGGCGAGGCGAAAGAAAGGCCGGTTCAGTTTGGCGAAGTTTTCGCCACGCTCTATCACAACCTCGGTATAGATGTGAGCAAGACCACGGTCAACGACCTTTCAGGCAGGCCGCAATTTCTTGTGGATCGCGGCCTTCAGCCGATGCGGGAGCTGGTTTGACACTTCGACGAATGCAAAAATCTCTTGCCCTGACACTCGTCTTCGCACTGGTGGTTGTCGCGATCCGCGCTGTCGCGGCCGCTCCGGCCACGCAGCCGCAACTGCGCTCGATCAATTTCGCAAACCAGATCGTTCCCATTTTCACGAAAACCGGCTGCAACAGCGGCGGATGCCACGGCAAGTCGGGCGGCCAGAATGGTTTTCGCCTTTCACTGCTCGGCTTTGAGCCGACCGAAGACTACGAATGGCTTGTGCGCGAGTCGCGCGGGCGTCGGCTTTCACCGGCCGCGCCGGAGCGTTCGCTCTTTCTTCTGAAGGCGACCGCGACATTGCCGCACGGCGGGGGCAAGCGGCTGGAAGTGGGCTCGAGCGACTACAAACTGCTTGCACGATGGATTTCCGAGGGCATGCCATACGGCAACGCGAGCGATCCGAAAGTGGCGTCGATCGAAGTGACACCGTCTGAGCAGACGATGGCGCTCGGCGCTGAGGTGCAGCTTCAGGTCACCGCGAAGTACACAGATGGTTCGACCGAGGACGTGACGCGGTCGGCCGTCTATGACGTGAACGACAAGGAACTCGGCACGATTGCCGACGATGGGAAGCTGAAAGTCTTCCGTCAGCCCGGTGGCCTCGCCGTGATGGTCCGCTATCAGGGACAGGTCGGTGTTTGCCGTGCGACGATTCCGCTTGGCGCTCCGGTGGAATCGCTTCCGCCGGCGAAGAATTTCATCGACGAAATTGTGTTCAAGAAGTTGAAGGTCGTCGGTATGCCGCCGTCGGAGGTGGCCGACGATTCGACATTTTTGCGGCGTGTTACGCTCGACGTCTGCGGCCGCTTGCCGACGATTGACGAGACACGTGGCTTTCTCGATGACACATCCGCTGACAAGCGCGAACGCTGCATCGACCGATTGGTCGATTCCCCTGACTACGCGGATTACTTCGCCAACAAATGGTCGGCCCTGCTGCGCAACCGGCGCGGACTTCCGGCCCACAAGCACGGCAACTATGCGTTCTACGACTGGATACGGGATTCGCTCGACCAGAATCGACCCTACGACCAGTTCGTTCGCGATGTAATCACCGCGTCGGGTGATTCGGCCGACAACCCGCCGGTCGCGTGGTATCGGCAGGTGATCACGCCGACGGCGCAACTGGAAGACACTGCCCAGCTATTCCTTGGCACGCGATTGCAGTGTGCCCAGTGCCATCATCATCCGTACGAGAAGTGGAGTCAGAACGACTATTACTCCTTCGCGGCGTTCTTCTCCACCGTCGCCCGCAAGCCGGGCGCTGAGGCGGGCGAGGAAATCATCTACCACAAGCGCGGCGATGCGTCGGCCGTGAACAAGAAGACGTCGCTCGCGGTGAAGCCGGCCGGCCTCGGCGCGACACCGACCACACTTCCCTCCGATGATGATCCCCGTCAGTCGCTGGTGGACTGGATGGTCGCGCCCAACAACCGCTTCTTCGCGCCGGCCCTCGTCAACCGCTACTGGAAGCACTTTTTCAGCCGAGGTCTGGTTGAGCCCGAGGACGACATGCGGGAAACCAACCCGCCGACCAATCCGGAACTGCTCGCGGCGCTGGCGAAGCATTTTGTGGAGAACAAGTTTGATCTGAAGGAGCTTGTCCGCACCATCTGCCGCTCCAACACCTATCAGTTGTCGTCGACGCCCAATCAGTACAACGCATCGGATCGACACAACTACGCCCGCTGCTATCCGCGGCGATTGAGCGCTGAAGTGCTGTTCGACGCGGTGCAATCGATGACCGACACCAAGTCGAATTTCGCCGGCCTGCCGGCCGGCACGCGGGCGGTTCAGCTTCCGGACAATTCGTTCAACGCCTCATCGTATTTCCTGACCGTATTTGGCAGGCCCGATTCTTCCAGCGCCTGCGAGTGCGAGCGTTCGATGGACGCGAGCCTGGCACAGAGTCTTCATCTGCTCAACTCCAAGGAGATCCAGGAAAAGCTGACCAACAATTCCGGTCGGGCGGCGCAATTGTCCGCCGACAATGCGCGCGGCGGCTATGAGAAGCTGTCCGATCTGTATCGTCTCGCCTACTCACGGACGCCGCAGCCCGAGGAGTTGTCGCTGGCAATGAGCTACCTGTCGCGCCAGGTGAAGGACAAGGACGGCGTGCTACATCCGGCCGATCGCCGCCAGAGTTTTGAGGACGTGATCTGGGCGATGATGAACACGAAGGAGTTCCTGTTCAACCATTGAATTGGCGTTGAATGTGTTCGAGGAAAGAGGCCGCTATGTCGAGTCGAAGGGAAAAGATCGGCTGTCCGGATTTTCACCGGAAGATGGCCGTCTCGCGCCGCGGTTTTCTTCACGCGGGCGCGCTCGCGTTCGCCGGGTTGACGCTGCCGCAACTGCTTCGCGCCGAGGCCCAGGCGCCTTCCGCCAAACGGAAAAACTCGGTCATCATCCTCTGGATGCGCGGCGGCCCGCCGCAGCATGAAACCTGGGACCCCAAGCCCGACGCACCGGCCGAGTTTCGCGGCGAGTTTGGCCATATCAATACCGCCGTTCCCGGCATCATCATCAACGAGTTTCTCCCGCGCTCGGCCAAGATCATGGACAAGTGGTCCATCATCCGATCGCTGAACCACACCGACGCCGGCCATTCCACCGGCGATCAAATGTCCTTCACCGGCTATCCCGCCGACATGCGCACACCGGACGTTAACGTGTTTCCGTCGTGCGGCTCGATTGTTTCCAAGCAACTGCAACATCAAGACCCGGCGCTTCCTGCGTATGTTGTCATCCCAAGAAATGTGCCAGGAAGCGACGCCGCATATCTCGGAGCAAAGTACAACCCATTCCAGACACAGGCCGACCCGGGTGCCGCTGGGCCGTTCTCGATACCGAATTTTGGACTCCCGCAAGGCGTCTCCGTCGAGCGTCTGGACGACCGCCGCGCACTGTTGAACGGCATGGACAAGATGCGCCGCGATGTCGAAGCCTCAGGGCAGATCGAGGCCTCCGACCGCTTCCAGCAGCAGGCGTGGGACCTGATGACCAGCAACCGCGCTCGCGATGCGTTCGATCTGGATTCCGAGCCGGCCTCCCTGCGTGAGCGCTACGGCTTCTTCGCCGAATATAAACCGCCGACGCCCGATCGCTGCGGCGCACCGGCCTGGAGCCAGCGCATTCTCCTCGCCCGCCGCCTCGTCGAAGCCGGCGTGCGATTGGTCACGGTCGATCTGCGCTGGTGGGATACGCACGTCAAAGGATTCGAATCGCTCAAGGATGGATTCCTCACCCGCTGGGACGTGGCCTATTCGGCCCTCATTGAAGACCTGCATCAGCGCGGCCTCATGGAAAGCACAATGGTTCTTGCGTGGGGCGAATTTGGTCGCACGCCAAAGGTGAACGACAAGGCCGGCCGCGATCATTGGCCCAATGTCTTCAGCGCGGCGATGGCCGGTGGCGGTATTCAGGGCGGTCGCGTCGTCGGCTCCTCCGATGCCAAAGGCGCGGAGCCCAAGGACAACCCCAAGAAGCCGCAGGATGTGCTCGCGACGATCTACCAGCACCTGGGGATCGACACGACCATCAACTACACCGACCATTCCGGCCGGCCGCATCCGGTGCTTCCTTTTGGCGCTCCCATCTCCGAGTTGTTCTGATCGGCCAATCGCATGAGCCCAAGGTCACGTTACTGTTTTTCTCACACCATCCGGCTTGTGGCGATTGCTTGTGCGTTATCGGCCCTGAACGTGCGCGCCGAGTTGCCGATGGCCCGCCTGACCAGCGTTTATCCGCCCGGCGCAAAGCAGGGGGGAAATGTCGAGATCACGCTCACCGGCCTCGATCTGGATGAAGTAAAAAGCCTCCACTTTTCCGATGCACGCATCACTGCGAAGGCCGGTCCGGCTCCCTTGAAATTCACGGTGACTATTCCGCCGGAAGTGCCGGTCGGCATTTACGACCTGCGCGCCGTCGGCCAATGGGGCGTGAGCAACCCGCGCGCGTTTGAAGTGGGCGCGCTTCCCGAAATCGTCAACAAGCCGGGCAACGTCGCCGTCGCGTCGGCCGCGCCTATATCTGTCGGGCAGGTGATCAACGGCGTCGCCGAAGTCGACGCGGTCCACCACTACAAACTGCCGCTGAAAAAAGGCCAGCGCATCGTCGCGCAGGTCGAGACGCGCACCATCGATTCGCACATGGACGCGTCGATCGAAGTTTCCGAATCCAACGGCAAGGCGCTCGCGGTCAGCAGATCGGGCGGCGTGATCGACTTTACCGCGCCGGCCGATGCGGATTATTTTCTAAAGATCAACGACTTCACCTATCGCGGCGGGCCGGAGTTCTTCTACCGTCTGACCGTGTTCAGCGGGCCGCATCTCGCTTTTGCCGAGCCGTTGGCCGTCGTCGGCGGGAAAAGCGCTCTGCGTCTATTTGGTCACAACCTGCCGGGCGGCAGTCCGTCCGATCTCAATCGATTCGAACAGTTGAACGTCGATGTCGAAGTTCCGGCCGAACCACGCTCGTTCACTTTCATTCCCGCCATCTCGACGTTTCTCGACGGTTTCGATTACCGCCTGACCACACCGGCTGGAATTTCCAATGCAATTCGCATCGGGATCGCAACGAGTCCGGTCATCGCAAAAATCACGTCGCCTGACAGCGCCGCATCCGCCATGGGCCAGGAACTGCCGGTGCCGTGCGACGTGGCCGGTCGATTCGCGCCGCGCGGCGGGCGCGACTTCTACACCTTCAACGCACCGGCCAGCTCAGTCTTCTGGATCGAAGTAATCTCCCATCGCCTCGGCTACGCCAGCGCCCCCTTCATGCTCGTGCAGCGCGCTACCAAGGACGACAAAGGGGCGCAGGTCTTCGCGGATGTTCAGGAAGTTTACGACGCTCCACCCGATCTCACTACGCCGGAGTTCCGCACGTCAGCACGCGATCTTGCCTATCGCCTCGAATCAAAAGAGGCCGCCACCTATCGTCTGGGCGTCCGCAATCTCTTCGCCGGCGCTGCCGATCGCGAACCACCCGCGTATCGCCTTTCGATTCACAAGGAGAATCCCGACTTTCAGCTCGCGGCCGTCCCGGGTCCGGTGGCCGTTGAGAAAGATTCGAAAGACGCACCCGTCTCCACGCCCGTCCTCCGTCGCGGCGGGGTGACGCCCATCAAAGTCATCGCCCAGCGGCAGGACGGCTTCAACGGCGAGATCGCGCTGAAGGCTGACAATCTCCCGGCCGGTGTCTCGTGCCTGCCCAGCGTTATCCCTGCCGGCGCAAACTGGGCCGTGCTGCTGCTGGCGGCGTCGGACTCCGCCGAGGCATCCTTTTCCGAAATTCACATTTCCGGGTCGGCCATGCTCAACGGCGCCGCAACGACGCGGGAGGCGCGGCCCGGCACAATCGTCTACAGCAGCTACGACCCGAATACCAAGCTCGGCGATGTGGTCTCGCGGCGATCGCGCGCATTCTTTGCCTCGGTCGTCGCCGAGCAGACGCCGCTCACCATCGCCCTCGCCAAAGAGGGCGCGATCGAAACCTGTGTCTTCAACAAGGTCAGCATCCCGTTGCAGGTCTTCCGCCACGCCGAGTTCTCCGCGCCGATCACGCTGAGGCTGGTTGGCCACCCGCTCCTCCTGCAGGGGAAGGAAGCAATCGTCGACGCGACCGATCGTGCAACCATCGATCTCGATCTCGCCCAGACCAAGTTCACCCCCGGCGATTACACTCTCTATGTCGAGACGCTCACCAAATTGAAATACCGCGTCGGCATGTCGACCACGCAGCCGTCCAAGGAGACGCCGGCCACATTTTATTCGCCGCCGATCGCATTAAAGATCACCGCCGCACCGATCAAACTCGACGCGCCGGCACCGGTGACTCTGGAGAATGAAGGAAAGCTGGAAACGCCCGTCAAGATCACCCGGCTGTACGGCTTTGCCGATCCGGTCGAGGTGATACTCCTCTCGCCCACTGCAAAAGGCATCGCCGGAAAAGCGACCATCGCAAAGGATCAGGCCGAGGCGAAGCTGGCGTTGCAGGTCGACGCGGCCACGCCGCCCGGCGAATATCCGCTCAAGCTCTCCGCTAACGTGCGGATCAACAATCAGACCATTACTGTCGAGCGACCGCTCGTGATAACGGTGACAGCCAAAGCTCCCAAGAAGTAGAAACGTCCTCATGTTCTGCGTTCGTCTCAATTTGATTGGCCTGCTCGTGCTCAGCGCGGCGACCTGCGCTTTCGCCGAAGAAAAGCCGGTGCCCATCGTGGTTGCCCCAATGGCGCGCACGACGAACGTCGACTTCGAAACGGAAATCCTCCCGCTCTTCCGCGCCAGTTGTCTTGCCTGCCACAACCGCACCACCAGCAAGTCCGACCTGATTCTCGAAACCCCCCAGACCATTCTCAAAGGCGGCGAAAACGGGCCGGCCGTCGTTCCCGGCAAACCGGACGAAAGCCTGCTGCTCATCTCCGCATCGCATCGCACCAAACCCCTCATGCCTCCGCGCGACAACAAGGCGCAGGCGAAAGATTTCACGCCGGAACAATTGGCTCTCATCCAGCTTTGGATCAGCCAGGGTGCCAAGGGAGAAGTTCACGCCGCCACCATCGAATGGCACCAGATCGCCCGTGCGTTTACGCCCACCTACGCCGCCGCCGTCACCTTTGACGGCCAATTCGCTGCGGCCGGCCGGGCCAATCAACTTCACCTGTATCAACTCGCCTCTCAGCGCCTCCTCGCGCCTCTGTGCGATCCCACACTTTCCAGCATCGGCCAGATCGCCCACCGCGACATGGTCTACTCCCTCGCCTTCAGCCCGGATGGCACGCGCCTCGCGTCGGGCTCCTTCGGCGAAGTCAAAATCTGGCGTCGTTCCGAGCCAACTGCAAAATCGACGATCAACCTTCCCGGCTTGGCCATCGCCGCCAGCGCCAACGGCAAATGGCTCGCCATCGCCGGCGACAAACAGCAGGTGGACTTGATCGACGCCTCGAACGGGAACGTCGCCAAAACGCTCGAAGGCCACACGGCGCAAGTTCGCGTGATGCGATTCTCCCCCGACGATTCACTTCTCGCCTGTGTCTCCGAGAAGTCGATCCGCGTCTGGAATGTGGCCGAAGGAAAATCTGTTGCCGATGTTTCAACGCCCGCTGACATCCAGTCCCTCGTCTGGACGCACGGTGGGAAGCGACTCGCCACCGGGCACGCTGACAACATCATCCGCCCCTTCACCCTCGCCGAAGCCGCGTTAACCCCGGGCCCGGAAATGAAAGGCCACACCGGTCCGGTCACATCGCTCGACGCCATCGCTCCTGGCAACCAACTCCTCTCCGGCAGCACCGACGGCACCGTCCGCATCTGGAACCTCGACAGCGGCCAATCCACCAAACAGCTTCCCCACGGCAGCCCGATCGCCGCAGTCGCCGCCCGCCCCGACGGCAAGTTCTTCGCCTCGGCCGGTGAGAACGGCATTATCAAACTCTGGGACGTCGCCAAGCCAACCGCCGTCGAAATCAAAGGCGATCCATCCCTCGCCTTCGTCGCCGCCCAGCGCGACGCCGACCAAAAACTCGCCGTTGCCGACGTCGCGTATTTCCAGAGTGTCGTCGTCAAGACCAAGGCCGATCAGAAGGCGCAGGAAGACCGTGTCAAGAAAGCTGCCGACGCGAAGGTCGCCGCCGAAAAGCCGATCGCGGACAAGAAGGTCGTCCTTGATAAAGCGGTTGAAGCGAAGTCCGAGGCGGAAAAAGTTCTGGCACGCGTCAGCGCGACGACGCCGAGCACCGCGCCCACCACGCAAACCGCTCTTAAGCCCGAAGCACAGAAGGCCGCGATCAAAGACGCAACCGACAAACTCGCCGTTGCAACCAAAGCGTTGAAAGATGCTCAGGTTGTCTACGCCGCTACGGAGCTGGCGCGTTCCAACGCCATCAACGAAGCAGACCTTGCGGCCGCCGCCGTCGTACGCGTCGTGAAGGAAGTCGCCACGTCCGAAGCCGCCGTCGCCGCGGCCCAGGAAAAACAAAAAGCCGCCGACGCCGCACTCGCCGCCGCGAAACAAACGGCCGGCGTACTCAAGCCCGTCCGTGCCATCGCGTTCTCGGCCGACAACACAACCCTCGCGACCTCAGGCGATGATCAGAAGATCAGACTCTGGAGCGCCGAATCCGGCGCGTCCCTCCGGACCATCGATTCCCCATCTCCCGCGACCGCCCTCGCCTTCAACGCGAGCGGCATTCTCCTCGCGGGACTCGCCGATCATCACGCCGTCCTCTGGGATCTCCCCACCAACTGGACACTCGAGCGCACCATCGGCAGCGGCGACGCCAACTCGCCCCTGGCCGATCGCGTCAACGCCCTTGCATTCAGCCCCGCCGGGCACATTCTCGCGACGGGCGCAGGCGAACCAAGTCGTGGCGGCCAGCTCAAGTTCTGGGATCCCGCCACCGGCAATCTCCTCCACGATTTCGGCCCCGCCGCCCACTCCGACGCCATCCTCTGCCTCGACTTCTCCCGCGACGGCACCCGACTCGCCTCCGGCGCATCCGACCGCTTCGTCAAAGTGTTCGACGTCGCCGCCAAGAAAATGCTGCTGTCATTGGAAGGCCACACCCATCACATTCTCGGCGTCTCTTTCCGCGCCGACGGCCGAACCCTCGTCAGCAGCGGCGCGGACGCCCAGGTGAAACTGTGGGACCTGGTTGCCGGCGAGCGTAAAGGCAACCCCGCGCCATTTGCCAAGGAAGTGACCTCCATCCACTACTTCGGTGTCACCGACCAGTTCATCGCCACCTGCGCCGACGGACAACTCCGCATCATGAACGACGGCGGCGGCCAGGTCCGCGCCTTCAACGGCCCCGCCGACCATCTGCACACCAGCGCCATCTCCTGGAGCGGCGACACATTCCTCGCGGCCGGCCAATCGGGGTCGCTCTATCTCTGGGATACGGCCGCCGGAAAGCTGCTGGCAACTCTCGCCCCGCCCGAAGCCGCCCCCAAACCCTAAGCGCCGATGTTCTTCAGCAACGCCGAAGCACACGCCCGCGCAAACGCCATATCATTGATATTGCAATCCAACTCCACGAGCGTGATATGCGATTGGAGGTTGTTCCGAATCGCGTCAAACAGCGCTGCATCCGCCACAGGATCGTAAAACGGCTGCCCCTCCGCCGCGATCACGCTGATTCCCCGCAGCGGCAGTAACACCGTCGTCGGCGCGGCATAAGCGTTCACCTTCTCCGCCAGAATCCGCCCCAGCTGCGCGCACTCCTCCAGCGTAGTCCGCATCAACGTCACCTGCGGATTGTGCTGGTAGAAAAGCCGGCCGCTAAATTTCGCCGGCACACTCTGCCGCTCGCCGAAGTTCACCATATCCAGACAGCCCGGCACCACCACCGCTGGCACCTTCGCCTTCGCGGCCGCGTCCAGCCGCGTCGGGCCCGCACTCAGCACGCCGCCGACCAGTTCATCCGCCCACTCCGTCGTGGTCACATCCAGCACACCCACCGCCAGTCCCGACTCAATCAGCGACTCCATCCTCCTCCCGCCCACGCCCGTCGCATGCATCACCAGCACCTCATATCCCGCTTCCTCGAGCACGCGCCGCGCCTCCTGCACACATGTCGTCGTATTCCCAAACATGCTCGCAACAATCACCGGCTTGTCGCTCGCCTGATCCACCCCGCTCTCCACCATCCCGCAGATCGCCCCGGCCGCGCGCGTCAGCAACAGCCGCGAAATCCGGTTCAGCCCCGCAATGTCCACGACACTGGGAAACATCACCAGATCGCTCGTCCCCACATAAGCCGCGGTGTTCCCGCTAGCAAGCGTCGAAACCATCAGTTTCGGAAATCCAATCAACAGCGGCCGCATCGCCGCCGATCCAATCGCCGTCCCGCCGCCACCTCCCAGCGAAATCACCCCATCAATTCTCCCCTCTTTCACGATCCGCGCCAGATAAAACGCCGCCGCCTGCCCTATCGCCGCCACGCATTTGCCCCGATCCCCCTCGGCCATCAGCCCCGCCAGATCAATCCCGCCCGCCGTCGCCACTTCCTCCCGCGTCACGTCGACCGTTACTCGCGCCGCCCCAAGCGTCCCTACATCAATCAACAGCACGCCATGCCCGCGCCCGCGAATCACTTCCGCGACAAACGCCAGCTCCTCCCCTTTCGTATCAAACGTTCCAAGAACGCCAATCGTAGCCATGTAAAATCCTAAGCATTGAATCGGGCCGCCGCCGGCGCGGCGATCTTCTTAAACCGCCGCGTCAGCGCCACCAGCGAATCCTCCACCGCCATCCGCTCCAGGCTCGAGGCGCCGACAAACCCCACTGCATCCGTGTGCTGATTTACATAAGCCGCATCGTCCGGGCTGCTGATCGGCCCGCCATGGCTGAGGAAAATAATATCCTTCCGGACACTCCGCGCCGCCTCGATAATCCCCTGCACCCGCGCCACCGCGTCATCCATTGAAATTGCCGCCCCGGTCACGCCGATCGATCCGCCGATCGTCGTCCCCACGTGCGCGATGATCGCATCCGCTCCCGCCTCTGCCATCGCCATCGCCTCGTCCGGCGTCGCCACATAAACAATGCTGAACAGATCCATTTTCCGCGCCAAGCCCACCATCTCAAATTCCTTCTCCACGCTCATCCCCGTCTCTTCCAAGACCTGCCGAAACGCGCCGTCGACAATGCAGTGCGTCGGGAAATTGTTCACCCCCGAAAACCCCATCTCCTTCACCTTCCCCAGCCAATGCCACATCCGCCGCCGCGGATCGGTCGCATGCACGCCGCAGATCACCGGAATCTCTTCCACCACCGGCAGCACTTCAAACTCCCCGATCTCCATCGCGACCGCGTTCGCATCGCCATACGCCATGAGCCCCGCCGTCGACCCATGACCGGCCATCCGAAACCGCCCCGAGTTGTAAACAATGATCAGATCCGCGCCACCCTTCTCAATAAACTTGGCGCTGATCCCCGTCCCCGCCCCGGCCGCGATGATCGATTCCCCCTTCTGCAACGTCGCGTGCAATCGCTCGATCACCTCAGCTCGCGTATACGGGTTGCCTTTGCCAGTCCACGGATTGGGCATTTGTTTCCTTGCTGTTCATTTGCGCGTAATCATCACGCTACGCGATATTACCGATGAATTCATTAGGTTTGACGAGAGGGCCCGCTCTCACAGAAGGGCGGGCCTTCTTTATCGGCCACATCAGCGAATATTACGCAATCGCTTGATGACCGGAAGAGGCTTGCGATGCCCTTTGTGGGCATGCGGCTTCTTCGTGGTGACTGGTTTGTTGTGCTGCGTCGTCCCCTTCACATGGTGTTTCACCACGTGCGTTGTCGCCTTGATCGGCGTCGTCGCAAAAACGGTAGGCAGCGCCGCCGCACCCACGTGCCCGCCCTTGGCCACGGTCCCCGCCAGATCCATATAATAGAGCGGCGTCGCAACCGTGATATCCACATTGAACGTGCCCAGCGTCGCCGCGGCGGCAGTATTGCCGTGCGCGTCGCTCACCTGATTGCCCGCAAGCGACACAGTGAAGGTATCTTTCACATGCGACGTCTGCCCACCGCCACCGCCGCCACCCGGCAGAGGCATGTAGTCGACCGCCGCCAGTTTCGCCCCCGCCATCGGGCGCACCACGCCGCCAAACCCGCCGTAAAACGACACTTCATAATCGGCCGTCACCGAACCGTCCGCGTTCGTCTTTGCACTCGAGTACGAAACATACTGCGTCGATCCATCCGACCCGGTGACCGCCAGGTCATAGTCATCCAGCGTCTGCTGAGCGATGGCCGACTGCCCGCTGTACGTCACATGCAGAATTGCCGTGTTATTCGTCCCGGTCAGATCCGCAACCTGTAGCGAAGCAACCGGCGAAGTCGCCCCAACCACCGGCGGCGCAACCTCCATCTGAAAACTTCCCACATTCCCCGCCACGGAAGTCGTCCCTTCGATATCGCTCACACCATAGTCGTCAACCGCGACGGTGTATTTCCCATTGTCGGCGGCCGTAAACTGCGCATGACTGTCCTTCTGCACGCTGTACTGCGCCGTTACCGACCCATCCGCATTGTCCGTCGATCCAACGTAGTCCACATTCATCGCCGTGCCGTCCGGCGCACTCACGGTGATGTTGCCCCAGCCCACCGTCGTGTCATCGATCTGCGTGCCGCTCCGCCAGGTGACATTGATCAAATGCTCTACTGTCGCCGGCCCGGTCAGATCCGGCGCATGCACAGTTGCGGTCGGTGCATGAATCCCGCCGGCCGGAGCTGCAATGTTGATGTGAAACGTTCCGATATCCCCGGCCGCCACCGACACGCCGTTGTTGTCCACCGCGCCGTCTTCCGCCATCGCCACCGTGTACGTCCCGTTGTCAGACGCATTGAACTGGTGATTCGAATAATCCTTCCGCACGTCGTATTCCACCGTGATCGATCCATCGGCGTTCGTCGTAATCTCCCCAAGATCCAACGGCATGTCCCGATCACCCGGCCCGGTGACCGTAATCTCTCCACCATAAAACAGCGTCTGGTCAAAACCGGCGGCGCTGCGAAAAGTCGCGTGCAGCACAACGCCAATCTCCCCGCGGCTGGTCAGGTTGCTGGACTGTAGTGAAACCGTCGGAATCGCCGTGCTCGTATTCGTCAGCGTGACGTCAACCACATCCGTCGCGTCGTTACCGGTCGAAGCGTTCACCACCGGCGTGATGCTCATCAGCCGGCGTTCCTCGAGCTGTTCGATCTGCTTAGACGACGATCCTCGACGCGGTCCAGCCATGAAATCCTCCGTCCAGAAACACCATTCTTCTTCGCCGAGATGAGCAGCCAATTCTACCGAGTCGCGGGCCCAAAATGAAACTTAATGCAGGCTCAGCGGAAATCCGTACCATGGTCCGATAATGACGCCACGACTGGCCAAATGGCTTGAATGCAGGACTGCGGCCATCGTTCTCTCCGTCGCCGCGCTCGCCTCCGCGGCCGACTCCATCGCCTTATCACCGACAACTCAGGCCGTGGCACCCAATGACAACGCCGACCAATCCATCATCGGGGATTGGGGCGGCCTCCGTTCGAAACTCGCCCGCGACGAATCACCTTCGACATCTCGTTGACGCGCTGGCGGCAACCGTCCGCTTTGAGCACCATTTCTAACACTGGATCTTGATTTGGATCAACCAAAGCGCAGGGGTACCATTTGCTGCCATGAATCAGCGCGTAATTCTGGTCTTCCTCGGCGTCGTTTCATTCATCCCTTTCACCTCGGCCGCCCCGGCCAAATATGAAGACGGAAAGTTTCCGCCCCCCAAACCGCCTGAGATCAAGTGGACCGACCTGCTATCGGGCAAACTGGAAGACCATTGGTCCGACATGAACTGCAGTATGGCGGCGTCGTTCAAGTTGGCCAACGATGACAAGGGCGTCGCCGTCCTCGCCGGCAGCGGCAAGCCGATCGGGCTGATTCGCTCCCTGCGCCCCTACGAAAATTTCATCCTCGAAATGGATTGGCGTCACCTCACCGAAGCCCCCAGCGCCGGCGGCGGTGGCAAGGGCGGCAGCAGCGGCAATTCAGGCCTCTACGTCTGGGCCGACCCCGTTCCTCCCCTGGGCAACTGTTTCACCCGCGCCATCGAAGTGCAGATCTGCAATCTCGGCAACGGCGCATGGTACACCAGCCACGGCGACCTCTTCCCCATTCACGGCGCAACCATGATTCCCGACCCGCGATTTGGCGTCACCGGGTCGCGTTCCATGCCCATCGAATTTCGCGGCAGCAAAACCGGCGAATGGAACCGCTGCCGCATCACCTGCGTTGATGGCACCATCCAGGAAGAAGTAAACGGCGCAGTCGTTACTGCGGGCTACAGGTCTTCGCCGCGCAAAGGTTATCTGTGCTTCGAAAGTGAAGGCGGCCCGGTCGAGTTCAAGAACGTGCGCATCTCCGAGCTGGCCGGCGATCCCGCCCTCAAGCCCGAACAGGTTTCGATTGTCCTCCCCGAAGGCGTCCGCACCACCTGCCTCTTCAGCGGCGTCAGCCTCGACGGCTGGACCGTCGGCGACGGCGACAAGGAAGAATGGACGTTTCAGGATCGCATGCTGCACTGTGCCGGCAAAGCAAAAGTCGAAATCAGCCGCGAAGTGCAAGGCGGCGATTTCACAGTGATGCTCGACTGGTCAAAAGAAAAAGGCGTCACCGAGAACGCCGTCCCGGCCTCGCTCACCGGCCTTGGCCTCCCCGCCACCATTCCCGGCGAGTCGATTCACGACGGCTGGAACCGCGTCGAGTTCAAGCGCAGCGAGGGGAAAGTGAGCGTCACCATCAATGGTAAAGTCGCCGTCGCCGAACAACCCATGCCGGACCAGAAGCGCGAACAACGGCATCTCCTCCAGCTTACAAGCCCTGGCCACGCGGTGAACTTCTGCAACATCATGTGCATTGACGCCGGGAAATAGACCTATGTCGCGCATGCCGGAAGTTTCTTTGCCAGCCACAAAAGCGCCGCAAGTCTGGACCGGTTATGCCGTCGCTGGCGCAGTGGTGGTCACCGCGCTGTTGGCGCGGATGGCGCTCTACACCGCCATCGGCCCCGGCCTCCGCTTCATCACCTACTTCCCTGCCGTCGTCATCGCCGTCGTTTACGGCGGCATCGGCCCGGGCATTTTCTCCATCGTTTTGTGTACCCTTGCCGCCGCCTACTGGATCGACCCAAGCGGGAAAGTCCATTTCTGGCAACTGGCCAACGTGGTTTCCCTCACGCTCTTCGTCGCTGTCAGCGGGTTCATCGTCTGGATGTACGGCCGGGTCCGCCGTGTCGATCGGCAGGCCGACAGCAACCTCGCCCAGCTTCAAGCCGTGGTCGAAAGCATGGCCGAGGGCGTGATCGTCGCCGATGCAAGTGGAACCATTCTGGAATGGAACCGCGCTGCTCTGGACATGCACGGTTTCGCCAGCTTGCAGGAAGCCTACCCGCATCTCACAGACTTCGCCCGCACTTTTGAGCTGCAACTCGCCGATGGACAGGCAGTCGAACCGTCCAATTGGCCCATGGCCCGCGTCCTGCGCGGCGAGCGTTTTTCCAACTTCGAGGCCCATGTCACGCGCATCGATACGGGAGTCAAACGCGTCATCAGTTACAGTGGCGCGCCTGTGCGCGACAAGGCCGGCCGCCTCAGTCTCGCCATCGTGACCCTCCACGACATGACCGAGGAGCGCGCCGCCCAGGGCTCGGTCAAACTCCAGGAAGGGGCTCTGCAACAATCCGCTGAACGCCTCAGTCTCGCCCTCGCAGCCGCGGATCTCGGCGATTGGTATTGGGATTCCGCCAGCGACATGATGACCATGTCCGAGCGTGCCGCTGCAATCTACGGCGTCGAGGTTGGCGCGACCATGACCCGCGAAACCATGCGCAACATTCTTGTCCCCGAAGACCGCGACAAAGCGCGCGAGGCCGCCCGCCGCTCGGCCCAGATGCGGGAAGATTACGACATCGAATACCGCATCCAGCGCGGCGGCGAAAAGCTCTGGGTCGCCGCCAAAGGGCGTGGCCAATACAACACCGCCGGCGAAATCGTCGGCATGCTCGGCATCGTCCAGGACATCTCGCGCCGCAAGGCTTCCGAAGAAGCCGTTCAGGAATCGGCCGCCCTCGCCGAATCCTTGAATCGCGTCAGCGCCGCCATGCTCGCCGAGCTGGATATGCACCAGCTCGTCCAGGTCATCACCGACGCCGGCACCCGACTGATCGGCGCGCAGTTTGGCGCCTTCTTCCACAACGTCACCGACGAACGCGGCGACGCCTACACCCTCTACACCCTGTCTGGCGTACCCAAGGAAGAGTTCTCCAAATTCCCCATGCCGCGCGCCACCGCGCTGTTTGGCCCGACGTTCCGCGGCGAATCGATCATTCGCATCGACGACGTCACCGTCGATCCGCGCTATGGCAAGAACGACCCGTACTTTGGAATGCCGCCCGGACACCTGCCCGTGGGAAGCTACCTCGCCTCCCCGGTGCGATCGCGCTCAGGCGAAGTGATCGGCGGTCTCTTTTTCGGTCACACCCAAACCGGCGTCTTCACCGCCCGTACCGAAAGCATCATCGGCGGGATCGCCGCCCAGGCCGGCATCGCGCTCGACAATGCCCGTCTCTTCCGCCAGTCGCAGGAGAGTGAGGCCAAGTTCCGCCAGCTCGCCAACAGCATTCCGCAGCTTGCCTGGATGGCGCGGCCGGACGGCTGGATCTTCTGGTACAACCAGCGCTGGTACGACTACACCGGCACCACGCCTGAGGAGATGGTCGGCTGGGGATGGCAATCCGTCCATCACCCCGACATCCTGCCCGAGATGCTGA